>CAJYSL010000168.1 GCA_913777515.1 uncultured Mucilaginibacter sp. | reverse complement strand
AGGCAATACAAAAGAAAATGGTTAAACCATTGTTAATAAATTGTTAAAGCTTAATATTTGCTTAAAGTTGAGCAAAGGTTTTATTAAAAAACTCCTCCAGGTTTTGACCGGTGATATTTTTAGCGATAATTTTTCCTTGCGGATCTATCACAAAATTTGACGGAATGGCCTCAATATGATAAAGTTTTTCCGTTGGTCCTTCAAATTTTTGTAAATCCGAAGCATGTTGCCAGGTTAATTTATCATCATTAATAGCTTTTTGCCAGGCCGCTTTGTCTTCATCCAGTGATATGCCCAGAATGTTAAGTCCTTTGCCTTTAAACTGGTTATACAGGCGCACTACATTCGGGTTTTCCTGGCGGCAAGGCCCGCACCATGATGCCCAAAAATCAAGCATTACATATTTGCCTTTATAATCAGAGAGCTTTACCGATTTTCCGTCGATAGTTTTGATGGTAAAATCCGGCGCCTCATGACCGATAGATAACGGTTTGGCTGCTTCCATCTGCCTGATGAATTGCTGCACCGGGGCGTTATCTTTAAACTTGCCTTTAATATCATCAGCATAACTCACCAGTTGCTGCTCGTATTTATAGGGATCTAATGACATGGCGGCGTAAAATGCTGCCAACGAGTTTTTATTGTCGTTCACAAACTTAATGACCTGTTCGCTGTAACCGGCCATGTTTTTTTCTAATACCGGCTGGTATACCTTTAGCAACGAGTCTTGGTTTTTTACACCTTGTGCCTTGCTCTGAAATTCCGAAATCAACTGGGCGTTCTTCTCGCCAAAGGCATTACTGAAAGTGTTAAACTCTTTAATTTTCTCGGATTCCTGCGAACCTTCAATTTTGTAGGTATGCGCCTGATCGTTCAGATTGGTTTCGAAGGTGATGTTATCGCCGTTTTGGGCAATCAAATCATAAATTGAACTACCGATGCGTAACTTAAACAGGTTGGCCGTGGCCGACTGATTTTTAAACTTGAAGATGCCGTCTTTTAATTCGGATGAATCAATCACGCTCACCTGCGAGGTGTCGGCACGTAGTAAATAAGCTTTTTTTACCTCGCCTGGGTTGTCAATTTTACCTTCAATGGTAAAGCCCGATTTATCTTTACAAGCATAAAAGCTTAATAAAAGAGGCAGGCCGTATGTTAAAAAGTATTTTTTCATTGTTTTGCTTGTAATGCTTTAATTAAAAGCTGATTTGTTTTTTGCGGGTCGATTTTGCCTTTAGAGCGTTTCATAATTTCGCCCATAAACAATCCTAATACGCCTTTTTTGCCTTTTTGGTATTCAACTACTTTATCCGGGTATTTTGCTAAAGCTTCCTGGATAAACAAGTCTAACTCGTTGCTGTCTTCGCTGATGAGCAGGTTTAAGTCTTCGGCTACCTGGGCGGCCGACTTATCCGGGTGTTGCAGCAAGGCCGGGAAAAGCTTATGTGCTGCTACGGTATGGTTCACTTTATTATCATCTACTAACTGTATGAGTTCGCATAGCTGTTGCGGTGTGAGACCGATAGTGGTTATAGTTTGATGATGCTCGTTTAGATATGATTTTACCGTACCCATTAACCAATGTGCGGCACCTTTATAGTTAGACGTATGGGTGATGACCTGCTCAAAAAACAGGGCGGTATCGTGGTCGGCCACAATCACCGAGGCATCATAGTCTGATAAACCCAATTGGCCGGTGTATTTATGGTACAGTTCTTCGGGCAGGGCCGGCATGTTTTGGCGGATGCTTTCCAGATAATCATCGCTTAATAACAGCGGCTGCAAATCTGGTTCCGGGAAATAGCGGTAGTCGTTTGCCATCTCCTTGCTGCGCAGTACCGAGGTTTCACCCGTGTCGGCATTAAAATTCAGCGTGTTTTGTTCGATGTGGCCGCCGGCTTCGATGATTTCTATCTGCCGTAGAAACTCGTGTTCAATGGCACGTTGCACATTGCGTATCGAGTTGAGGTTTTTAACCTCGCAGCGGTTGCCCAGCTGGGTAGCGCCTTTAAGCCGTACCGAAATGTTGGCGTCGCAACGCATGCTGCCTTCTTCCATGTTACCATCACAAATATTGAGGTAACGCAGCAATCGGCGCATTTCGGTAAGGTACAAACCGGCTTCCTCGCTGCTATGAATATCAGGTTGTGATACAATTTCGAGCAGAGGCACCCCGGCACGGTTCAAATCAATAAGTGAATGAGCATCGTGCTGGTCGTGCATGCTTTTGCCGGCATCTTCTTCCATGTGGATGTGATGAATAGCGATAGAACGCTCGGTACCATCGTGCCGTTTTACTTTCACATAGCCTCCGGTGATGATAGGATGCTGGTCCTGGCTAATTTGATAGCCCTTGGGTAAGTCGGCGTAAAAGTAGTTTTTGCGGGCAAAATTGTTGTATCGGTTGATTTCGCCGTGGCAGGCAAAGCCCAATTTTACGGCATACTCAACCGCTTTTTTATTTAAAAAAGGCAAAGTGCCCGGGTGTCCTAATGATACTATGCTCACATGCTCATTAGGCTGAGCGCCAAACGAGGCGCTATCTGACGAGAAAATTTTGCTTTGGGTGGATAATTGTGCGTGCACTTCTAAACCCACTACCAGTTCGTATTTACGACTTACTTCGGTGTTACTATCAGTCATTACAGTATAAAATACAGAATTGCATCTGCCCTAACACGGCAAATATAAATTTATTCGCTGCTAATCATCGGAAAAACGGCATAAACTTTGATTTCTGATTACCAAACATGTAAGTACTGGTGTAGATAGATTTAGGAGGGTTGCTTACGCAGGCGTAAACCAAATTTGACTTTTGTTGTTAAAATCTGCGTTGTGTTTAGTACTGCTCATGTTGCTAAGCAGGTGTACGCAAACCAACCTTTTTTTATCGCTACCCATGATTACAGATACACTTACAAAGCCGACTTTTAAAAAGGCGGGCGCCGATGATTTTTTTAAGCAATTAAATGCCGAAGTACAGCAACGCGTACTGAATAACCGCAGGATACAACAGGTCATAGTAGTTAAGTCAGTTCTGTTGGTATTGCTGTACTTTGCCTTTTACACCTGCATATTGGTTTTTGGCAACTACACTCCATACTTGTTTACGTTTTACATAGCCACCGGGCTAACCATGATAATGGTTTTTTTAAACGGTTTTCATGATGCCGCACATGGTGCCGTGTTTAAATCGCGCAAGCACAATGAGCTGTATACTTACGTATTGGAACTGTTCGGCAGCAATAGTTACATCTGGAAAAAACGCCATCTGTTACTACATCACCCGTACCCAAACTTACAGCATTGGGACATTGATGTAAAGCAAAGCGATATTGTACGAATCTTCCCGGAAAGCCCCCGTTATAACTTTCATCGTTATCAGCATATTTATATGTGGTTTTTGTACTTGTTTTATACGCTAAATTGGTTGCTGGTACGCGATTTTAAAGATTTTTTTGGCACTAAGGATAATTATCTGAAAAGAGTGACGGATATACCCGCTATCGAGTATGTTAAACTGTTTGCCGCCAAGTTAGGCAACCTGGTAGTGATGTTGGGCATCCCTATGCTGGTGCTTAACCAACCCTGGTACATGGTATTGCTGGCTTTTTTGGCTATGCATATTACTTCGAGCGGTTTTGGGGTGATGGCCCTTTTATCTACCCATGCCGATGAGGATGCAGAGTTTCCGTTGCCGCCCGAAAATGGCACGTTGGATATGACCTGGGCCATGTACCAGATCACCGAAACCAAAGATTTTAGTCCGGATAGCAAAGTAGCTAACTTTCTATTTGGCGGGTTTAATCATCATGTGGCCCATCACTTGTTCCCTACGGTGGCTCACACTTATTATCCGGCTATAACACCCATCATTAGGGAATATGCGGCCAAGTATAATTTGCCATACCGGTCATACCCATTAAGTGAGGCCGTGCGGTCACATTTTATGCTGTTAAAAAAGAGCGGCAGTAAAGAAAGTTTATTTGTTCACGGCGAACTTTAAATCGCCGATTGATGTAAAAGCAAAAAGCCTGAAAGATTTAATCTTTCAGGCTTTTTGCTTTTACATGTCGTTCAGTAACTGCAGCGTTTTCTCATCTTTATCACCATCGTGAAACTTCGACAGCACCTGTTCGAAAACCGGGTTGGTTTGAGGCAGGGATGCAAACAGAGTCATACACGATTTTAGCTTCATATCATCAGGACTGCCAAATATGTAATGAGGGTCGTTGCCTGGCAATGCCAGCAGAGCCTCCGAAATTTCAATCAGACGCTTGCCTAAGGTTTCGTTATGAAGGTAGTCCATAGCCTCCTGCTTACTTTGGATGCCGTAATAGCGGGCTGTTTCGCTCATGCCAAGGCCCCTGAGTTGCGGGAATATATACCACATCCAGTGGCTCCGCTTTTTGCCGTTTTTAATTTCAGCTAATGCTGTTGCATAATCATTTTGCTGCGCTTTAATATAACGGTCAATGCTTTTATCCTGAATCATGTTTTTAGGTTTGATGAAGGTAAATGTGTTATCTGGCTTTGGTTAATTTTCGCCGTCGCTGCTGCCAAACAGGTAGGTTTCGGTATTGCCCACCGGCAAGTTCATCAGCTCGCCGCGGCCCAATTGCCACCAAAAGCGTAGGCGTGGCTTTTCTGCATTGCCGGTTTCGTTCATCGAGTCAGAGTCGTACAAGCGGCCATTAGCCATCACATATTTAATATTGTCGCTGGTGCGGATGTCATCCAGTGGGTTTTGGTTCAATACAATCAGGTCGGCCAATTTACCAACTTCCAGCGAACCTATTTCTTTATCCATACCCAGATAAGTTGCTCCATTGATGGTGGCACAACGCAAAGCCTGCATCGGGGTAAACCCGCCTTGGTTCAGCATCCATAACTCCCAATGGGCACCTAATCCTTGCAGCTGCCCATGTGCACCCATGTTAACACGGGTACCACCGTCGGCAATTTGCTTGGTAGCCTTTGCTGCATCAATATGCCCATAGTCGCCATACTCGGAGGTGGTGCGGCGGCGCGACCGAGCATCTATAATAGCTGGCGGCGTAAAGGTGAGCAGGTGCTCGTTTTTCCATACCTCGCTGCGGTCGTACCAGTAGTTTTCGCCAAACTGGCTTCCATAGGCAACAATCAGGGTAGGGGTATAGCCCGTTTTGCTGGCATTCCAGAAAGATTTTACATCCTTATACACCGGCCAAACCGGAATATTATGTTCGATGCCGGTATGACCATCGGCAATCTCGTTCATGTTGGTAAAAAAGGTAGAACCGCCCTCGGGTACTACCTGCATCTGCAATTCGCGTGCGGCTTCAACAATTTGCTGGCGTTGCTCGCGACGTGGCTGGTTGTAACTTTTTACCGAAAACGCCCCAACAGCTTTTAACCGGCGTAAGCTTGAACGTGCGTCGTCGATGCTGTTAATCACCGTTTTAAAGTCCCCGTCGGCTCCATATAAAATAGTCCCGGTAGAGTATACCCGCGGACCAACCATGCGCCCGGCCTTCACCATTTCTGATTGACTGAAAACCATTTCGGTGTTACTCGACGGGTCGTGCGAGGTGGTTACGCCGTAAGCCAGGTTAGCAAAATAGTGCCAGTCTTGCTGCGGCGATATTCCATCCGGACTTACGCCCAAATGCCCGTGTACATCCACAATACCCGGAATGATGGTTTTACCGGCTACGTTGTAAACTTTGGCATCTGCCGGCGGCTGTACGTCCTTGCCCACAGCAACAATCTGGTTGCGATCTATCACGATGGTGCCTTTCTCAATCACCTCGTCACCTTTCATGGTGATGATTCGCGCGTTGGTAAACGCTATTTTGCCAGTAGGCTGGTCCGCTTTAAGTTTTAAACTGATGTCAATGCCTACGGTATCGCTCGCTATAGGCTTGTCGTTATCGATATCGGCAAAGGTGAAAGCCGTGCGAATATCTTTAGAATAATATTTAGGGCCTAAAGTCCACATCAGCTTCTGGCTGTCTTTGCTCCAGTGCAAATAAGTGCCTGCATCGCGCGTCAGGCGGTTTAATGGTAGTGATTTGTTGGTGGCTGATAATTCTTGCGCGCTGCCGGTATAAGTAAGCGGCGTTAAATAGCAATTATACAATTCGGTAAAAGCCATCCATTTACCATCGGGACTGGGATTAAACTGTGTAGCATAGGTTGAAGTATAAAGCGTTTTGGGCGCCAAACCCGGATTAACCAGGTCAATCATCTTAAAGGCCTTTTTACCATCTTCCGTACTCTGATAATACAGTTTACTATCATCTGCCGAAAATTGCGGACGGATACCATTATTCAACAGCATTTGAGGCGTTCCGCCGTTAGCAGCCACTACATAAATGCCCGGGTTTTTACCATAAGCATATCCTAAAACATCATTACCCTCGCCTTTGCGGTAAACTACCTTGTCACCTTTATTTGAAAAGACTGGCGAGTAATAAAAACCTCTGTCGCTGGTTAAGCGGGTAATCCGTTTGGTAGCTAAATCAACCACGTTAACGGCGCCCTTTAATTCGTCGGTCCAGCTGGTATAAACCAATTGTTTGCCGTCCGGACTAAAAGCGGGCTCGTATTCAAAATCCTGCGAGTCGGTCACACGTTCGGGTTTGCCGTTAGGTAAATCTTTTACGTAAATGTATCCGGCCGCATTAAAGGCTACACGCTTACCATCAGGCGAGGTCGTCAACTGGCGAATCATGCGCACGGCAAACTCATCCTGATAGACCTTTTGTGGAAAGTGCAGCGCATCCGTAATGGTTTGCTGCGAGGTAAGTTCGAACGGTACGTTAGCCGCGCTCAACGTAGTAATATCCAGGTTCCAGATTTTACCCTGAGCATAAAAAATAATATGCTGATTATCTGGCAACCAGTTAAAGTTAGGATAAGTGCCAAAAATGGCCCAGGTTTCCTGCTGGTCGTGGCTCAGGCCATCATAAACCGGGTATTCTTCGCCGGTTAGCAGATTGTGAATGTATAAAACGCTTTTTAAGCGATTACGCTTTACAAACGCCATCAGTTTGCCATCAGGCGATATTTGCGGACGGCAGGCACCACCCGCACCGCCGGTTACGGTTTCAATCTGGCCTGTTTGCCTGTTCAGGCGCTTAATGGCGTATATACCCTGGTAAGGGTCTTTGTTGTATTGAAAGTAGGGGCCGGGCGTTACATCCTCGCTCCAGTACACATAAGTGCCTTTGGGCGAAACAATTGGTTCACCGGCATCCTGCTGGTCGTTTTTACGCTTGGTCAATTGCAGACCGTCGCCGCCGTTTTTGTGGTACATCCAAATCTCACCGGCACCTAAAGAGCGCGATGCCGTGAAATGTTTACGGGCTACGATATACTGGCCGTCGGGTGTCCAATAAGGGTTGTTAAGCAGTCTGAAATTTTCTTTGGTAACGGCGCGTTTGGCGCCGCCATCATTACCCATTACCCAAATGTTGTCGCCTCCGTCGCGGTCGCTGGTAAAGGCGATGCTTTTGCCGTCGGGACTAAAGCGAGGCTGTACTTCCCAGGCCTTGCCGCCAGCCAATAGAGTTGCTTTACCGCCTGTTACCGGTAAACTGTAAATGTCGCCTAACAAGTCAAATACAATTATTTTGCCGTCGGGGCTCACATCTACGTTCATCCAGGTGCCTTCGTCGGTAGTGATGCTCACTTTTTTGGCCGGACCGGGCGTGTTTTCAATGTTCCATTTTTGTGCAGAGGCCGACAAGCCCGCAAGTACTAATAATATGCTGAGGTAAGAATGTTTCATGAGCAATAAACCTTGGCTGCGAAAATAATAATAACGCCTGATTGTTTTAAGATTGCTTCGCCAATTGCCGTTGCGCTAATGACAAAGTTGGGTAACAAAGCAGATACGCAGCAACGCATGGTTATTTGATGAACTTTCGGCCGGTTTTGCTACATTTATCCATTAACCATGAATAACTTTTACAAAAATTATAGCGGAATTATCTGGCTGCTCACCGGCATTTTGTGCGGCAGCATAGCCGGTTTAGTGTTAGGCAAGCAGGTAGAGGTGCTTAAACCCTTGGGCGATATATTCCTGAACTTGTTGTTTACTGCCGTAATACCCCTGGTGTTTTTCGCCATAGCCTCGGCCATTTCAGGCTTGGAGCCCGGCAAAAAGCTGAGCCGGATTATGGGCGTAATGTCGCTGGTGTTTTTAGGGACGGTAATTACCGCCGCCTGTATTACCATCCTGGCAGTCTGGCTGTTCCCGATACACGAGCAACTGCCCGGAACAAAACTTACCGAACAAATCAGCGAGCAGCCCATAGGCAACCAAATAACGCAGCTATTTACTACCGGCGAGTTTTACGAGTTGCTGTCCCGTAAAAATATGCTGGCCATGATTATCTTTTCAGTTATCATCGGGTTTGGGGCGTTACGGGCCGGCGAGAAAGGGGCTGCCTTCACCCGCTTTTTGCATGCGGGTAATGAGGTGTTTAAGCAAGTGTTTATCATCATCATGAAACTGGGGCCGTTGGGTTTGGGGGCTTACTTTGCTTACCAGGTAGGTGTGTTTGGCCCGCAGTTGTTTGGGGCTTATGCAAAATCATTAGGCTTATACTACGCAACCGGCGCATTTTATTTTGTGGTGATGTTTAGTATTTATGCTTTTATTGCAGGTGGCGTTAAGGGCATCAGGCGTTTTTGGCGTAACAATATTATCCCGTCGGCAACGGCAGTGGGTACTTGCAGCAGTATTGCCACCATCCCCGCCAATATGGACGCTGCCAAATGCATGGGGGTACCCGCTGTTATCGCCAATGTAACTATACCGCTTGGTGCCACGCTGCACAAGGATGGGTCGAGTATATCATCCATCGTTAAAATGGCGGTAGTGTTTGCGCTATTTGGTAAGAGCTTTAACGGTGTTGACACTATCTTGCTGGCTCTGGCCATGACTGTACTGGTAAGCATGGTAGAAGGCGGCATACCTAACGGCGGCTACGTAGGCGAATTGCTATTCATTGCCGCCTATGGTTTCCCGCCCGAAGCATTGCCGCCGGCGATGATTATCGGCACTCTGGTTGACCCCATGGCTACTTTACTCAATGCCACAGGCGATAATGTAGCCGCCATGATGATTGCCCGGTTTACCGAAGGTAAAGACTGGATGAAGGAGACTAAAGAACATGCGGTTATATCAGCTTAAATTTGTACTACTGATATCACTGCTTGGTTCAAATTCATTTCCTGGCTTTTTTAACCAGCGCGTAAATACCCAGCGCCAGTATACCCGCAACTGATGCTGCCATTAAAGGGTTAAATGATTCGGGCGGTACGTATTGTACGCCGCGTTTATTGGCTTTAGCCGGTTCTTTAACATAGCGTCCCTGGCTGGGCACGGCCAGTTCTTCAAAATTTTGTACTAGGTTATCCAGGCCTTCGGTAAGTTCATGCCCGTATATTGGTTTACCATGGCCTGTAGCAGCAATGGCAGGATGTAAATCGCGAAGCTTTTTAACCGAAGCAGCAGCCTCAATCCAATTGGGCGTAAAGTATTTTGGCGGACCCGAAATAATGCGTTTCTGCATAGCCACCGAAAATGCCGACTCCTGCTGGGTGGTTACAAAAGCATCGCCTGCTATCAGTAATTTATCGCGTTTGCGCCACAAACTGATGTGACCGGGAGCATGACCGGGCGTAAAAATAAATATCCATTCGGGCAAAAACGGAACTCTGCCGTGATCGGGCAGGGCATGCACTTGTTGACCTAAATTAATGGGCTTTTTAGGGTATACGACCGACATTAAACTCATCAAACCACCGCCTACGGTTGGGTCGGGCGGCGGATAGGCTGATAACCCTGTAAGGTAAGGCAATTCTAACGGGTGTGCATTAACTGGCACGTCCCAAACTTGCAACAACTGTTTAATGGCGCCAATGTGGTCAAAGTGCCCATGAGTTAATATGATAGCCGCCGGTGGATTGTTTTCGCCAAACAGGTCGGCGGCCATTTCTTCAATCTTTTTAGCAAAGCCTTTAAGTCCGGCATCTACCAGCACCCACTCGTTGCCATTACCGGTCGAAACCATATAAATATTAACGAAGATGATTTTCATGCCCCAAACGCCGGGCGCTACCTCGAAGTAGTCTTTTTCCTCGTTAATTGAATTGATGTTTAATGTTGCTGCCTCCATATCGTCACTCCATTTTAAAAATTAACATTGTTTAACAACCGCAGGTTTTGTAACAATTGCAATCCGGCGTTTGCCAGGCAGGGTTTAAAACGAAAGTTTTTATACTTTTATATTTAAACACACGAAAACTGAGATGAAAAAATTACTGATTACATTTGCTGTAAGCGGACTTGCTTTAGTGAGTTATGCCCAGCAAAGTACAATTAAAACAGCTGCTCCCGGAGTAACTTATGGTAAAACCATAACCAAAGACAAGGCAATTACGTTGGCTGCTTTAAACCAGCAGTTGAGTAAAGACACCGTGTACCAGGGCAAAATTACGGGTGAGGTAGTTGAGGTGTGTAAAAAGAAAGGCTGTTTTATGAAGCTGTCGCAAGCTAACGGCGACCCGATTATGGTGCGCTTTACCGACTACGCTTACTTTATGCCACAAAACATCGTGGGCAAAAAGGTGGTGGTAGAAGGTACTGCCAAAGTAAACGAAACCAGTGTTGACCGCCTGCGCCACTATGCTGCCGATGCAGGCAAAAGCAGCAAGGAAATTGCTAAAATAAACAAGCCTAAAAAAGATATTCAGATTATGGCTGATGGTGTATTGGTGACCGAGTAACAGGTGTATCAGTGTAGCTTTGTATAAAAAATCAATAAATGCCGTGGCTGTTCTTGCGGCATTTGTGTTTAGCCAAATTCAGCGCAGTCTCATAAAATCAATTAAATGCCATTATTTAATGCCGAAATTGATTAATTGCGTTCGCCATGAAAATATATACCAAAACAGGCGATAAGGGTTTTACCTCATTAATTGGCGGCACCCGTGTACCCAAATTTCACCTGCGTATCGAAAGTTACGGCACGGTAGATGAACTGAACTCGTACCTCGGTTTAATTGCCGACCAGGCAGATGTTTCGGTGCACGATAAGGAGGTGTTAAAGCAGGTGCAGGACCGCTTGTTTACCGTTGGCGCTTCGCTGGCAGCTGACCCCAAAAAATCTAAAATGGTAGTGCCTGACCTGCAACTGGCCGACATTGACCTACTGGAGCAGGAAATGGATGCGATGGATGGACAATTGCCCACGCTTAAACATTTCATTTTACCGGGCGGCAGCAGTGCTATATCTTACTGTCATGTAGCGCGTTGCGTGTGCCGCCGGGCCGAGCGGGTAATTGTGCACCTGGCCCAGGAGAGCAGTGTAGACGAAAATATTGTGGTTTACTTAAACCGTTTGAGCGATTACCTGTTTATGCTGGCACGGAAAACAGGTTATTTACATCAAATACCTGAAAACAAATGGCTTCCCCGCACGTAATAGTTTTTGATAAAAATATTTGATAAATCAACAGGAAATATTATATTTTTGCGAAAATTGAAAGTTAACCATTAATAACAAATTATAACATATGTACTGGACTCTTGAATTGG
>CAJYSL010000167.1 GCA_913777515.1 uncultured Mucilaginibacter sp. | reverse complement strand
GATAAGTAAATCGCTCGACTCGTTGTTATATACATCGGCCGACAAGGTGAACCGCCCTTTCAGAAAATCAAGGTCTAAACCAACGTTGGTTGATTTGGTAGTTTCCCACTTGATGGCCGGGTTACCCACCGTTGAGCCGGGCACCAGGGTTTGGAAATTAGTTTTATTGATAGCATAGCTGTTGCCGCTATAGCCGGTAACATAAAAATAATCGTCGATGTTGTTGTTACCTGCTGTACCATAACCTACACGTAATTTCATGTCGCTAACCACGTTTTGGTTTTTCATAAAACCCTCGTCTGATATGCGCCAGGCGCCGGCTACCGACGGGAAATAACCCCATTTGTTTTCGGGACCGAATTTGCTCGAACCATCAGCACGTAAGGTAAAGTTCAGGATGTAACGGTCTTTAAAATTGTATGATGCCCTGCCGAAGAAAGAGCTTAACGAGCTTTTTGTTAAGTTAGAACCATAGGAGTTTTTAGTATTGCCGCTGGCCTGGCTCACGTTATTTAAACCAAAGTTATTAGCCGGAAACTGGTAATACGTATTATCCAGGTTAAGCGATTGCAGGTAATATGCTTCCTGACCTAACAACAGGTTTACATTATGACTGTGAAAGCTATGCCCCCAATTTAAAGTGTTGGTAATTTGCCACGAATACCGCTCGCTGTTATTACGTGAGCCATAAGGACCCAGATTATTTTGAGCCGTGCGGGTACGGCCGTCGTCAAAAGAATCGGAGCGGATTTGACGCCACAAATAGCTGCCAAACGTGTGGAATTTTAAATCTTTGGTAATGCCGATATCTAAACCGGCGTTGCCTGTAAACTGGCGGTTATAGCTGGTTGCAGTTACGGCATCGTTAACGATGATGGGGTTATAAAGGTCGTACTGAGAATCGTAGGCTAAGAAATCGTTACTAATGTCGCTGCTGATTAACTGTTGATTGGTGTAGCGTGTACCGCCGGTAGGTGGCTGCAGTAATGTTAATTTTAACGCGCCGCCTAAGGAGCCGCCGCCATTTACCCGGGTATCCTGATAATTGGTGTTAAAATCCATCACTACGTTTTTCATTACCTCGTGGTTGAGCTTTAACCTGATGCCGTTGCGCAGGTAATCGTGCTTGGCAAAAATGCCGTTCTGCCCTGTGTTGTTATAGCTGAGCAAAAACTTTGTTTTTTCTGAACCGCTGCTTACACTAATGTTATGATTCTGGCTCGAAGCCGTACCGCCAAACAACAAGTCCTGCCAGTCAATACCTTCGCGGTTGGCGTAATTGGAATTAATGTAATTGTAGGCGCCGGTATAAAAACCAGGGTCGGTTACATTACCGCCGAAGTATGAAGCCCAGGCCGACTCTTTACCGGCCAGTGTTTGCAGCTCATACTCGTACTTGGTATAATCGAGCACACCCATTACCGGCACTTTTTTACCTAAACGCTCAATACCGTAATAGCCGTTATAATTAACCTCGGTTTTGCCTTTACGGCCCGATTTGGTAGTAATCAAAATTACTCCGTTAGACCCACGGGCACCGTAGATGGATGTTGCCGAGGCATCCTTTAATACATCGATGGTTAATATGTCGTTGATGTCTACCTCGCGCAAGGCATCCTCCATCTGGAAACCATCCACAATGTACAACGGCGCCGACCCTTGCGTAATGGTAGAGGCACCGCGGATGACGATATTACTTGGCGCGCCAGGGGCACCGCTCTGGGTAACCACGCTAACCCCTGCCGCTTTACCGGTTAAGGCCTGTGCTGCAGTAGTTACCGGTGCCAGCTTGAGCTCATCGCCGCTTACGGATGCCGATGCTCCGGTTACTTCTTTACGCTTAACGGTAGCATAACCAATGGCCACTACCTGGTCGAGCACATTATCTGTAATTGCCATCTTTACATCAAGCACCAAACCGGCAGACACTACACTCTCTACCGTTTTGTAACCGATAGAAGTAAATACCAGCGTAACCGGTCCGGTAGCGGGTACGTTGAGTTGATATTTTCCGTTTACATTGGTTTGGGTACCCTGGCTACTGCCTTTTACCTGCACGGTAACACTGGCCAGCGGGTCATTGCTGCCGCTTTCGGTTACGGTACCCGTTACTGTTCTGTTTTGCGCAAAACTTGCGTTAAGCGCACACATCAACAGTGCAATCATTAATAGATAAATTTTCCTCATAGCTTGTTTATTGGTTTATAAATCGGGCTGACATTGGTCAGGTATCAGCCTTTAAGATTTAGGTGTTTGTATTTTACTTTTGAGCAAGTCCGTTTACATACTCTTCCAGGTTAGAGTAACCCGCTTTGTTGATTATCTGTGCGTCTTCTGCTTTGCTGGCATTTAAGTGATGTGTTTGCTCCCAGGCATCAGGTATGCCGTCGCCATCCTTGTCTGCATTAGCAGATTTTTCCTCGGCTATGTCTGGTTGCCCGTTAACCTCTACCTCCGAGCGATAAATTTTCCCTTGCGTACCCAAGCTGGTTACATAGGTTATCAGCCGCTGGTCAACGGCATCGCGGTATAAACTGGCTCCGGACTGGGCAAGCACCGTTTGATAAGCTTGCTCGGGCGTGCTGATTTTAGCATTGCTTTTGGTAAGCAAAGTTGGCTGTGTAAGCATTGAGGCGCCTTTGTCGGCAAAATCTTGCGTAGTTACCTCGCGGCCATTCAGTTTGCCATCTTTATCCATATCCACTTTGTTACCGCGCTGATAAACATGGTCGGTAGCGGTAAACATGGCCAAGAAGTTATCGGTAGAGTTAGGCCCGGCAATAAAGTAGTTGTTTACTATATCCTGGTAGTGATGCTCGGCCGAATGGCCGCCCACGAAGCCGCTGCTGCCCCAGTTGTAAACCACATTGTTTACATACTCAATTTTGGCTTTGGCCTTAGGGTTACGGCTTTGGTTATCGGCCCACAAACAGTGATAAATCGTTACAAACTCGGGGCGTTCTATCAAAGCTCCAAAACATTGCGGGTCCAGGCTTTCGGCTATCAGGCAGTATTGTAAGGTAACATTGGTGCTGTGCTTGATGTGCAAATTATCCCATCGGCCCCATTCGATACTTACATGGTCGAGCATCAGTTTATCCAAACTATCGGCAATAACGGTACAACCGCCGCGCGGCATGTTAATACTGCCCCGAAAGCGCATATGGCGCACAATAGAGTTACCACTTAGCGAAATACTGTTACCATATATCGTAATACCCGGCGCAGGCGCCGTTTGACCGGCTACAGTAATATTGGCAGCGGCTTTAATTTTATCCGTTACTTTGATAACGCCTGCCACATCAAAAACAATGGTACGTTTAGGCTGACTCACCGCGTCCCGAAAAGAACCGGGACCGGCATCGTTTAAATTAGTGACATGGTAGGTACTGCCTCCACGCCCACCCGTGGCAAAGCGGCCAAAACCTTCCGCACCCGGAAAAGCTAGTTGCTGAGCAAACGCCGCACCGGCAAACACCGTCATTATGAAAAATAAAAAACCCTTCATCAATCAAATATTGAGTAGTTAAAAATTACTGTTGGCACCTACATACCTGCACCAACAGCCGGTTAGATAAGGAATAGATTTACAATATTTGATTTAGCCGCAAAGCTGCCTGGCGGTTTGATGACGATGATTAAAGCATGTAAAATTGCGTAACGCCAAGTCCTCACTTATAGTAATGACCTGATACAAACTGCGTAAAAGTCTGCTCATAATTTTCCGGGTTTATGATGCTTAAGACGGCAAGGCTGCCTTGTCAAATGCATCAAAGTTTACAATTGGTTATGAGGCAAACATATATGAAAAATCATTTTCCGGCTTTCAAAAATTGACGAAATACTTTCTCTTTTTGACAAAAAAGCTTGTTTTTAGTATCGGGAAGGCGATTTACTGGCAGGAGCATTAAAATGGACTAAGCCTTTTCGGGCCGACTGTTTTTGAGATAAGCAGATGGAGAGACTTGGTATTTTTCTTTAAAACAAGTACTAAAATAAGCCAGGCTGTTGAAGCCGGCCAGGTAGCCAGCTTCGGATACGGTATGCTCGCCGGTATCTAACAATTGCTTGCTGCGCTTAAGCCGTAACTCACGCACAAACTCTACGGGGCTTAAACCCGACAGCCCCTTCAACTTTTTATAAAAGGTGGTGCGCCCCATGCCCATGGCCGAAGCCACCTCATCAATATTAAAAGACAGGTCGCCCAGCTTTTCTTCAACAATCCGGATTACTTCTTTTAAAAACTCCTGGTCCCTAGTGGTGGTTACGGGTACAACATTTTCGTCAATCTCATTGGCGTCGGACTGCCTGGCAGCACCAGCAAAACGTTCGAACAAGCGCCGGCGCGAGGTAAGCAGGTTTTCAATGGATGCCATCAGCAACTCATTTTGAAAAGGCTTGGTCAGATAAACATCTGCCCCGTATTTTAATCCGCGGATACGGCTTTCAACCGATGATTTTGCCGTTAACAGAATAACCGGAATGTGGCTAATGGCTGGGTCCTGCTTTACGGCATCCAGCAACTGAATACCGTCCATGTTCGGCATCATAATATCTGAGATAATCAAATCGGGCGATGCAGTTTGGGCCAGCTTAAGGCATTCGGCCCCATCGGCAGCGGTCAGTACCTGGTAAAAGCTATTCAGTTTATTCTCTAAAAAGCTCCGTAAGTCTACATTATCCTCAGCGATAAGGATTGTGGCCGGATGCACATCGGTTTCGGGATTGCCCGGCAAAGCCGGTCCTTGTCCTTCGTCGGAATGTTTGATTATATTGATTGCATCTGCCGGTTGCCCGGCAGAATTCAGTTCGTCTTTACTGAAGTGTTCATAGCCTGCCTGTAATTGCAAAATAAAAGTTAGGCCGCCTGCCGGATTTAACTCTGCCCAAAGTTTGCCTTTATGGCTTTGCGCCATTCCCCGGGCTAACGCCAGGCCAATACCTGTACCTTTTAAATGCGGGTCTTTACTATGATGCTCTTCGTGGTAAATTTCAAATATATCCTCTAAATGCTCGGGCACCACACCTGGGCCTTCGTCGGTAACTTTGATTTGTATCAATCCTTGCTCGGGCAACTCGTCCACGTTTAAAACAATCCTGCCTCCGTGTGGTGAGAATTTGAAGGCGTTAGACAGCAGGTTGTATAAGATAATCTCGATTTTTTCGGCGTCTACCCAGGCAAAAATAGCTTGCCGGTTATTTTGCATCTGCAGGCTGATATTTTTTTCGTCGGCCATGGCTGTAAAAAAGCCGGCCACCTCGCTGCTGAGTGCAACCAGTTCGGTTTCCAGAATTTTTACCGGCATTTTTCCGCTTTGTATTTTGCGGAAATCAAGCAGTTGGTTGGTAAACCTAATCATGCGGTTTACATTACGATTGATGATTTTAAAATACTCCTGCCCTTTGTCGGATAGCTTTTCGGTGTGTGCCAGCTCCTCCAGCGGACTGGCAATTAGCGTAAGCGGCGTGCGTAACTCGTGCGATATATTGGTGAAAAACGCCAGCTTTACTTCGGTTAATTTTTGCTCTACAATCACCTTGTTACGCAACTTAATCATAGTTATAATGATATTACGCGCCAGCAGCACTGCCAATAAAGCCAGCAAAACGTAAATGGCATAAGCCCACCAGGTTTGATAAAAAGGCGGCCTGATGATGATATGTAATGATTTTGATGGCACATTGCTTAACACATCGGCATTAGTACCTTTTACATAAAAAGTATAATCACCTGGAGGTATATTAGTATAAACAGCCTTACGCAAATCATTTACCTGGTGCCATGATTGGTCGAAACCATCTAACTTATAGCTGTAGGCTACCTTGGTCAAGTCGCGATGGTCGAGTACGGTATAATCTATACTAATCACGTTCTGGTCGTGATTAAGCACAATTTCGGATGTTTCGTTGATGGTACGTTTTAACGGCGAACCTTTAGGCGCAGGTATAATATTTTTATAATACAGCTGCAGGTTGGTAAGCGCCATGTTAGCCGGTAATCGCTTATGTACAATATTTTGCGGATTGAACGAAATGTAACCGTTCAGGCATCCAAAATAAAGCACCCCCGTCTGGTCTGTAAAACAGGCGGCCTCCGAAAAGCCGGTTTTGGTAATGCCATTGAAAGGGTCATAACTGCGGATAGTCTGGTTACCAGCATCAATTTTACCTAAACCTCCGGCAGTAGCCAGCCAGATGTTGTTATGACGATCAACCGTCATGGCCAGCACCACGTCGTTAGGTAAACCGTCTACAGTAGTTAATGATTGGAAGCGAGTTTTATTTAAATCAGCACCTTGAGTAATTACCTTACTCACCCCGCCGCCGAACGTGCCCAGCCAGATTTGTCCATTTAGGTCTTTAACAATACATTGTACACTGTTATTACCCAGGCTACCGGTATCACCGGGCTTCTTTTCAAATAAAATAAACTGATATTCCTTATTTTTCAGTTGGTCAGGGTTAAACACGACCAGACCGTAACTGCTGGCAATCCATATTCTCCCCTGGTTATCCTCGCATAAATCGCGTATACCTTTGGCCTGTTCAAAAGGGTAAGTACGGAAGGTATTGCTGCAGTTTAAAAACGCTTCTTTCCCGTTTACCGTTGTCAACAAATTAAGGCCGGCACCAAAGGAGCCTATCCATATTCGCCCTTTTTTATCCTCTAAAATATCATATAGTATATTGCTGCTGATACTGTAGGCATCATCCGGATTATTTAAATAATGGGTTAAATGGTAAGATGTTTTGTTATCCCCAACTACCGGCGAAGCCTTAAATAAACCATTGCCTTTGGTACCCAACCATATGCGGCCTTGCCTGTCTTCTTTTATGCAGTATACAAACCCCATGTTATCTGCTGATTTGCCGAATACGTTTATTTCGCGTTCATGCTCATAAACATGGATACGACCGTCCTTGGTGCACACCCAAAGCCGGCCTCGCCTGTCTTTCATCATGGCACGCACATCGTTCTCAGACCGGCTATGCGGCTGAGCTACAGGTCTGCGGTAGTTAAACCTGTCGGTTAGCGATACTATTTTGTTGATGCCCCCATCTTTACCGCTCATCCATAGCACACCGGTTTTATCAACGTAAAGGCAATTCACTACGTTCGAAAACTGCTGGATAGCCGAACCGGGTTGGTCAAAAAAGTAATCAATGGTTTCCGTTGCCGGATTGTAGTAGCCAAAACCTCCCCCTTTCATACTTACCCATAGCGTGCCATTAGCATCGGTAAGTAATTTGTAATCGCGTGCGGCACCACGATAATCGGTTTGCTGCTCAAAAATTTTAAAGCTATTTTGCTTGGGATTGTACTTAATTACTCCGGCATTTTGCGGTTCTATCCAGATATTGCCTTGCTTATCCTCGTACAAAGCATAGTACACGGCCGGAGCTCCGGTTAGTACCTCTTTGTTAAAGTTACCTGGCAGTATCTTAAATAACCCTTTACCTTCTGTGGAAACGTACAACATTCCGGACTTAGTCAGACAAATATCATTAACAGCTACCCCAGGAGCCACATAGTTAATTTGGAAAGACTGATGAATAACGTCGTATTGAATAACCCGACCGTCTGCCGTACCCAGATAAATCAGCTCCGGCCTGATAACTGCGGCTGTAAATCCTGCGGAAGAAAATAGTTTATCTTCGGAAGCTTCAATTTTTTTTACTTGATAACCTGCATCTGATTTGCGTTCCAGCACATTCAATCCATAGTCAGTGCCCAACCAAATATGCCCTGAAGCATCCGTTTGATGAAATTTTATGATGTTGCCTTTGATGCGCAATGCACTAGTTGCCTGGCTAGTGTAATGGGTTACCACCGGAGCATGGGCGCGATTACTGCTTACATAGTACAGCCCACTATCTTTAGTAAGCAGCCAAACGCCATTTATCCGGTCGGGCAAAATAGTTTTGACTACCGTTTTTTCGGTGAACAATTTTTGGTAAGGACCATCGGATATGGGCGTAAATTGTTCGGTGGCTTTATCAAAGCGGTAAACCTTGTAATCATACGTCAGTACCCATAGGTAGCCGGCATTATCTTCGACTACATCGCGGATTTTGTTCGACCGCAGTTTGGTGCTATCGCCAGGACGGCTTTTGTAAGTGATGAAGTTATGCCCGTCAAAACGGTTTAAACCATCAAACGTACCAAACCACATGAAACCCTGCCTGTCGCGGGTAATGCAAATAACACCATCGTGCGAAAGTCCATCTTTGGTTGAGTAATGCGTTACTTCGGTTTTGATTTGCCCATAAACAGCGGAGCACGTTAAAACCAACACCCATAACCAATGTATAGGCCGCTTTATAATGTATTTAATAAATGCGTTTAACATCTCCCCCCTCATATCTATGGCAACTGCGACATTTAACTTTTAATATACACCGACAATTTTGCTTACAGTATTTATATGAACCTCAAAAGTTTATAATTGGCGAAATACAGGTTGTATAATGAGCTACGGCAAAATAGAAAAAATAAACCATTGACTTAAGTAAGTTTTTTGTGGGAAATAAAAACCGCAGTTAAATGCCTGCAAAAATTATTTTTTTAGAATTGACCAGCAAGTTAGAACCAATAATGCAATGTATTAATATCTTTTAAAGATATACCGTTAATAAAACTATCTACTTCAACTACTTTATTTCTGCAACAAAGCACACTTAACTATTAAATAAAACAACGTTGCGTTATAAAAATTATAAGGTATTTAATGACTTGAACAGATAGCAGAGCAACTACATCAAATTCAACTCGGAGTTTTTATGCATATTAATTTAGTGTACTTTTACACAGCAATAAGTATTCGCTTGATAGAATAACTTCATAATTTTTTTCAGTACACTACTTCAGCCGTTGCAGATAGCATGCTTGATAAATTGACCTT
>CAJYSL010000166.1 GCA_913777515.1 uncultured Mucilaginibacter sp. | reverse complement strand
GCTGCCCGCACTATCTGCCGGTGGTAAAACGGCGTTGATTGGTATCGGAGTGACGGCCATTGTGTTGCTCATTTCGTCGGCGTTGGATATTGAGTTGGGTTTGCCTACGGCCATTACGGGTATACTTACCTCCATTATTGTTATCATCAGGGCACATAAAAACCCAATGATTGTGATTAAGGGCGTATCGTGGGCGGTGCTGCCGCTGGTGGCGGGTTTGTTTGTGATTGTGGAGGCGCTGAACCATACCGGCATCACCCAAAAGCTGGCGCAACTGTTACAGCATCATGCCGCGCAAGACCCAACCGCCACCGCCTGGGGAAGCGGCATCATCACCGCATTTGCCTGTAACCTGATGAACAACCTACCCGCCGGACTAATTGCAGGCAACGTCGTGCAAGGCGGCCACGTGCCCGAAATTGTTAAAAGCGCCACCCTCATCGGTATCGACTTAGGCCCTAACTTGTCCATGACCGGCTCGCTGGCTACCATTTTATGGCTGGTAGCTCTGCGCCGCGAAGGCCAGGAAGTAACCGCCTGGCAATTTTTGAAAACCGGCGCAGTGGTGATGACAGTTACGCTGGTATTTGTATTGGCTTCGTTATGGATTGGGTAATTGCAAAGAATTTACATATTAACTGATTTCTTGCAAAAAGCATTCTTTGCCACTATCATTTTACGAGAATCAGTCATCATCATTTGAATCACCTTCTTCTGGAAATTCAAAGGGAACTTGCGCTGGAATGTCTTGCAGAGATTTTATTGCAATTTGGCCTTTTGAATAACGATTAAAATCATTCATATCTTGCGTATAAATACAACGAATACCTCTGGTTATAGCTGAGGCTATTATCATGCAATCAAATTTCATTCTGGCTTTCACTACACCTGCTTGCTTGAAATATTCTCGTACTTCATTGTCTTTTAAAGTCGAGTGAAGCAGTTCGCCGAACTTCATCGCTGCTAATGCATCGAAAGGTAAGATTTGATAACGACTTCTTACGTAATCCAACAGACCTTGTCTTTTATCTTGAGTACAACCAGAAAGTAATTCAGCTAATTGGGGAGCAGGGATAACTATTTTTAATTTTTTCTGAGTAAGTATTTCAATAAGCGTCCTTGCTCGCTGCACGTCTAACGATTGATTTGAATTGTCTTCGCGCTTTATTCCCCAAATAAAAATATGACTATCAATTATGACAAGGTTACTCATTTATCAGATTATAAGGTCAAGGTTATCTAAATCTTCCCTGCTAAAAAACTCAGACATGTTATCAAATGATTCTTTCAACGACTCTTCATTGAGAAAAATAATTTCCGTAGGCGAGAATTCCAGTATACGGTAATTGTATTTATCCCATCTTGCTTTTCCAATTAAGCCAATTTCTTTGTACAGATTGGCCGCCAATTGAACTGTGATGTCCTTTGGAGCATCGAAGCTGAAGTTATAATGACCGTTAATCCTCAAGCTTACCCTGGGATTATCTCCTCCAGCACGCTTCACCTCACCATATATCGTGGTTTCACCAGAAACTGTTCCCTTATCTGAATATCTTACATTGGTATTTTTATCAAAGGATGCAATTTTTTCTTTCCCATGATATATATATCCCTCGCAGTCGTGTTTTTTAGCGAAAGATGCAATGTATTTTATATTCTTCAGTGTTATCTCAGAATAATCGTCGAAATTATTATTCTTAAATGAACTGCCGAGAATTGAAACTGCAGCCGAGACCGCGACAATATGTGGAATGGTTTTTATAAGTAAGCTACCCTCTTTAATTTCTTCAAGACTTAAATTTACTAAGTCCTCATTAAGTTCTGGATATTGCTTTTTAGCAATAGCAATAATAGAAGCTTCAAAACTCTTGATGAGTTCTGCAATCTCTGAAGCCTTGACGGCACTGGGCTTGATACCATTGCCTTCAAAGTTTAGATTTATAGGTTCTATTATTTCCATTACAGTCAAATATATACTTCACTCCCCGCTTTAGCTACATAAATATACAACTATTTGTTCATTTATGATTTAAACGTTTGAGATGATGAATCGATTTGTAAACTTAACACTGAGTCAATAATTTACTTATACTTTTATCTAAAATTTTCTATCAAAGCACAAGGGCCTCATCATTTAAATCATAAGGCCCTTGTAATTTTATTAAGCTTGCAACCTTTAATTCACATCAAACCACAACTTCGTCGTCAGTAAATCGGCTCCCTGGCGGCTAACGGCGGCTTTGTAGTTGGCGCCGTTGAGAGATTGCTCGGTGCCGGGGTAAATAAAGCGCTGCGGCATTTTACCATTGAGCGAACCGGCAACGGCAGGTTGCAACTGCGGGTAGTCTAAGCGGCGCCATTCGGCAAAGGCTTCCATTCCCTGGCCAAACAGGGCAATCCACTTTTGCTCACCTATTGATTTTTTGTAATTAGACGCATCGTACCGCACGGCAGCCGAATTAACGTAATTGGCAGCAGCGGTACCGGTAATACCATATTGCGCCAAAGAGGCTTGTACGGCCTGGGTATACAAATCGGAGGCCGACTCGCCGGTAAAGCCTCTGGCGGCAGCCTCGGCCCGGTCAAACAATACCTCAGCGTAGCTCATAATTACTGCCGGCGCGTTAGGCACCCTAAAGTAAGTACCCGGTTTAGAGGTTTTGGTAAAGCCCAGGTTACTGGCATCGCCTACCAGCAAACCGTTGGGGATGCCTACGTAAGTTTGCGCCGTGGCATCCTGCGTTGGCGCCGCGTAGATGGGTAAACGCGGGTCGTTAAGAGCGAACAAGCGGTCCACTATGCTTTTGCTGATGCGGTAATCATCACGGGTATCAAACAGGTTGCTGATGGGGTTTTGGTTGGGCGAGTTCTGGTAAACTAACTGCGCAATCTCGCTGTTGGCGCTGATGTAACCGCTGCCTTCGGCCTGTATGTCGGCCAGTACCTGGCGGGCTTTGGCAGCGTCGCGGTCGGCAATGCGCAGGGCCACCCGCAGGCGTAGCGAGTTGGCAAATTTCTTCCACAAGCCAATATTGTTGTTGTAGATAATATCGCCGCCAATGGCTTTGCCTGATGTACTCAATGATGCCTGAGCCGCTTTTAAATCATCCAGTATAGCATTA
Source organism: uncultured Mucilaginibacter sp. (assembly GCA_913777515.1). Lineage (GTDB taxonomy): Bacteria > Bacteroidota > Bacteroidia > Sphingobacteriales > Sphingobacteriaceae > Mucilaginibacter. Next base: position 3,007 of record CAJYSL010000166.1, on the reverse strand, counting down.
TACACGCTTTGCTGGGCGTCATAAGCCGGGGTAAGATATTGGTCGATGCTGGAGGCCTGCTGGTACGGCACATCACCAAAGTTATCAGTCAGCAGCGTAAACACCCAGGAGCGCAGCACGAGGGCAACGCCCTTGTAATTGGGGTTGCTTTGGGCATCAGCCAGTTTAATAATCTGGTTATAATTCACCACGCCTTTCGAGTAGCCGGTGTTCCACAAATCAGCAAACGCGGTGTTGGCGTAAATGTAACGGTCGGGGTCGGTGTACTGTATTTTAGCCCAGTGCTGCACAAACAACAGGGCGGCGTCCATATTATTGCTGGTTCCCCAATAAGTGTCTGCCATAGCTTTGGTAGCTCCGGTTAACAGGTAATCGGGTTGGGCATTTTGCGAGGCATTCGGGTTTTGGTTAATGCCGGTAAGGTCTTTTTTGCAGGACGTTGCCGAAAACGTTAATGCTGCAGCCAAAACCATGTTAATATATCTTTTTTTCATTTGATTAAAATCTGAGGTTAATGTTAAAGCCAATATTGCGCACGGTAGGCAAGCCTAAATCTTCGAGACCTTGTCCGTTACCAGTATTAAAGGCAATCTCCGGGTCGATGTTAGGAACGTTTTTGTGGATAATCCACAAGTTACGACCCACTACTGATACCGTTGCCCCCTGAAAGCCTACTGCCCTAATCCATTTAGATGGCAGAGTGTAGCCCAGTTTTACTTCGCGCAGTTTTACGTAAGAGGCATCGTACACAAAGGCCTCGTCTACGTTGGTGAAACCTTTGTAATAAGACTGCGCAGAAAGTATTTTAGTATTCGGTGTACCGTCGGCTTTCACGCCGTTAAAAATCATCCCGTCGGTATAAATGGTTTCGCCATTGGGTGCGCTGCCACCGGTAACCTGCACGGCATTAGCCGATGTATTATTGGCCGGATAATAATAGCTTAAGCCACCGTTAGCTGTACCACGACCGGGCAAAGTACTGGCCAATACGCCGGTATAGGTACCGGTACGGTTGGTGTTGGAGTAGATAGAACCGCCAATGCGGGCATCCACCAAAAAGCTCAGGTTAATGCCTTTGTAGTAAAAGCTATTGTTGATACTGCCTAACCATTTCGGGGTGTACTTACCTAAATATTGCTTGGTGGGGTTGATGGCCGGTGTACCATCGGCATTTACAATGATTTGCCCCTGCGCGTTACGCAGATAAGCATTACCGAACAAAGTACCATAAGGCTGCCCTACGGCGGCCAGCACTTGTACAGTACGATTGGTGCCTAAGATGTAGCTTTGTAAGCGACCTTCGGCATCCAGCGATACCACCTTACTGCGGTTGAACGAGTAATTGGTGGTGATGTCCCAACTGAAATCTTTAGTTTTTACCGGGGTAATGCCCAATTGCACCTCTAAACCTTTATTGTTGATTTTACCGCCATTAATCAGCTTTTGACTATAACCGGTTGTGGAGCTTACATCAACATTTAAAATTTGATTAATACTATTGGTGTTGTAATAACTTACATCCAAATGCACCCGGTTGTTCAGTAAACCCAACTCAAAACCTGCCTCGCTCGAGGTAGTGGTTTCAGGCTTCAACGCGGAGTTTAAGCTGATGCTGGCCGCGGTTTGCTGCGGGTTGCTACCAAACGGCGCAATAAAGTTATAGGTATTCATCAGCTGATAAGGTGTAGTGGCCTTACCTACTTTAGACCATCCGCCCCTCAACTTTGCGTAGCTTAGCACGTTACTTTTTATACCCAACGCTTCCGACAGCACCAAACTACCATTCACCGATGGATAAAAATACGACAGATTTTCGGCCGGTAAGGTTGACGACCAGTCGTTACGGCCGGTAACGTTCAGGAACGCGTAATTGCGGAACCCCAATTGGCCCGAACCAAACAAGCTGTACGTTTTAAGTTTGCCATAATAGTTGGACGATACCAGCGGGTCGCGCGAGTTGCTTAGGGTGTATAAGCCAGCTACGGCCAGTTTAGGCGCTACCTGGTCGTTTTGCTCATTTAAAATAGTGTTGATGTTACCGCCACCAAATACATCCAAAGAGAAATCGCTGTTCAGTTTTTTGGTGTATTGCAAACGGCCCTCGGTATTGGTTTCGGTTACGTTGTAAACGTCCTCCTCGTAGGAGCCAAAAGGTGTACCGTTGGTACCGTAGGCCACTTTGATGCGGCGTTTATCGTTATAATAATCGGTACCTGTACGGAAGTTGGCCGACAAGCCGTCTATAATTTTATAATTCAGCTCGATGCTACCAATTAAGCGGTTTTTGTTCTGGCTAACCGTGTTTTCGTAAGCTACAAAATATGGGTTGGAGTAGTAGCTATTGTTCCAGTTAAAGGTGTTGCCGTTGGCATCGCGGTAATTTTTAAGCTGGTTAATATCTACCTGGCGGCCAAACCACGTAAACTGCAGCATGGTGCTGGTAGCACGGCGACCATAAGCGCCCGGCAGGTTACCGGCATCATCCTTTAAATAGTTGGCAATGGTGGTAATGGTTAATTTAGGCGTTGGCCTGAACGTGCTGTTAAAAGCAAACGAGTTGCGGCCCAGCGAGGTATTAGGCACCACACCTGTTTGATGAAGGTTGTTGTAAGACAACCGGTAATCAAACTTATCGCTGCTACCCGCCAGTGCAACACCATTGTTGAGTGTTACGCCGGTTTTAAAAAAATCGCGCACATTGTTAGGATGGGCCACGAAAGGCACAGCCTGACCGTTAGAGAAAAATTGCGGAATTAAGCGGCCATCCAACGGCGGGCCCCAGCTTTCGTCAACACCATCATTGATGCCTCCGCCTTTACCATCCACATAGCTAAAACGGCCGTTAGAGCCCTGGCCAAACTCGTTTTGATATTTGGGCAGCACCTGAATATTGGAAAAAGAAGTATTAGAGTTAATCGTCACGCCTAAGCCTTTGGCGCCTTTGCCGGTTTTGGTTTTAACCAAAATAACGCCCGCTGCCGCACGGTAACCGTAAAGGGCCGCCGCG
>CAJYSL010000165.1 GCA_913777515.1 uncultured Mucilaginibacter sp. | reverse complement strand
TCGTTAAAGTTAATCGTAATTTTATCGCCAAAGCTCTTAAAGCCTTTAACCTCTAACTTTGTTAACTGCATCGATGCGCAACCGTATCCGAACTAATAGTTTAATCATCAAAGTAACGAAAAAACTAAGATTTTTGGTATAGGTTGGATAGTGCTGGATTAAAAAAGTTGATTTATAACTTTTTTAGAATAATAGTTATTCGTTTGTTTTCTTATTAGCTGGCGTAAAGTGTTGCTCTCTGAATTGCTTACCCGTCAGATGCGGCTTTTAAATATAAATCTCTCCCTTTAAATAAGTCACCGCTTCGCCGCTCATTAACACGCGGTCGCCTTTGTGTTCGCACCACAACTCACCTTTGCGGGAAGAAAGCTGGTAGGCATGCATTTGGGTTTTGCCTAACTTTTCGGCCCAATAGGGGATAAGGTTACAATGGGCTGAACCGGTAACCGGGTCTTCGGGCACGCCTGCCGCCGGAGCAAAAAAACGGGACACAAAATCAACGTTTTTACCCGGAGCAGTGATGATAATGCCAACGGCGTCTATCTTGCTTAATAAAAAATGATTGGGTTGCATATCAATAATGTCCTGCTCATTATCATACACCAAAAAATAATCGCGCGAGCGTAACACATGCACCGGCATTTTATGATTCAGGCCTTCCAATAAACCTGCGGGCATTTCGGCCGGGTAGGGCGGCCGCGATGGGAAGTCGAGCGTGTAGAAGTTGCCATCTTTAGTTACCTTCAACTTTCCTGCCTTTTGGGTATCAAAAAGAATAGTATCTCCGGTGTAACCTAATTCTGTGAAAATGATATGTGCGGTGGCCAGTGTAGCATGTCCGCATAAATCAATTTCGTATTCAGGCGTAAACCAGCGTAAGTGGTAGCCCGTGGGTGTTTTTACAAAAAATGCGGTTTCGGCCAGGTTATTTTCGATGGCGATTTTCTGCATGGTTTCGTCGGGTAGCCATTCGGCTAATGGGCAAACGGCTGCCGGGTTTCCGCCAAATAATTGGTTGGTAAAGGCATCTGCCTGGTAAATAGGTATAGTCATCTGCGGGATTGATTATGGCTAAGATAGCCGTATTCAATCAACTCTTCAGGATGTTTTATCAGTTTTGTGCTGCCGTTTTGTAACAAATATACTTTGTCGCTTACCTCCAATATGTTTTCGTATTGATGGTCGGTAACTATAAAGCCTTTGTAAACAGATCGTTTACGTATAATAGATTTGATTTCGTCGGCTTGCACCGGCGATATGTGAGTAAAAGGTTCGTCGAGCAAAATATAACTGGCTTTGCTGTATAAAATCATCAACGTTTCGAGTTTGCGCAGTTCGCCGCCCGAAAGCTGGCTGGGTTTCTGATTTTTAAATCGCTGGTAAATGTCAAGCGCAGTAAACTCATCCCAATCCTGGCGGTCAACCAGCATGGGTGCAAGCTGGCAGATAGGAATTTGCTTGGGCAAGTAATTTTGCTGAGGAAGGTAGGCAACGGTATTATTGATAAAGCCCGTGTCAATAATTTTACCGTCGGCATTGATGTGCTTGTAATCGGGCGTTACCGTGCCGAAAATGATTTTTAACAGGCTCGACTTACCGCTACCATTGCGGCCCAGCAAGCCGGTAACACATCCGGGCCGGCAATCCAGATAAACATCATGCAGTATTTTGCGGCCGCTGTATTCTAATTGTACGCTGTCTACTTTAAGCATGAGTTACAGGCGATAAGTAAAGACAGATGGAAGCGGTGAGCAGAAATGCTAAAAGGTCGGCCGTAAAAGTGATAATATATAGTTTAATGATGCCCTGGCCGGCATTACGGTAGTAATCGTAAACATATTTGCTGAGGTGATGACGAAAAAATACGGCACCGGCATAACCTGAAAGCTTGAAAACTAAACAAAGAGGTAAAACCACTACGCCAAAAGGTATTAACAGCAACAAAGTGATAGCAGTAAATAATAAATGATACCACCAGAATGGCCGGTAAAACTGCAATAGCAATTGGTAAAAGTGAGGCATGGAGTGATGGTTACAAGCTGAACATATACAACTCAAACCAGCATGTCTTTATTGCAGGGTGTGCAAAGCTTTGTTTAATTGGGAATCCAAAGTACCGAGTTGCCGGTGCTGTACTCGTTTTGCTCGCGTTGCTTGTTGCCGGGGTCTAATATCCATCTACCGCCTGCCACAAATTTGTAACGATATTTACCCGGTTTTAAACGCATGCTGATGCGCCATTCGTTGCCTTCGTGGGCCATGGTATACCCTGTAGGGTTCCAGTTGTTAAAGTCGCCTGCCAAGCGCACATCGGGGCTGTTGTTGTAGCCTTTAAGCACAAAAGTGTGATTAGGTGCAACAGATAAAAAAGAATTATGCTTATCATCTGTAACCGATGAATGCGGGTTGGCCGGGTCTGTTATCCACTGCCCATCGGCTATAAATTTGTATTCGTAGTTGCCTTTAGGTAGAATAAGTGACACTGCCCAGCCATTAGCTGTTTTTTTAAGTCGGGTACTGGTGGGGTTCCAATCATTAAAGCTACCAGCCACAAAAACGTTTTGGGCGGTATTATATCCGTTAAGTTTAAAGGTGGCAGTTTCGCCAAGATTTAAGACCGATACCGGCTCGTTTTTATATTTGGCTTGTGTTGCGTTAGCAGGGTCGGTTATCCAGCGGCCATCTACCATAAAGCGGTACAGGTGGGTGCCTTCGTGCAGGTAAAGTTGCTTTTCCCAGTATCCGTTTTTAAAGGTCATCACCAGTTCGTTGGCGTTCCAGCCATTAAAGCTACCTGCTACCGATACCCGGCGGGCCGACTGATTGCCCGGCAATTTAAAAGTATAATTGTAACGGAAATAAATAGAGTTATAATCACCAAAACCGTCGGCTTCTTTCAGGTTGTTTTCTACATCGCGTGTCCAACGGCCATTAACAATGTATTTATAAGCGAAAATACCCGGTTCCAGTTTAATGTCGCTCACCCAGCCACTGTCGGTGCGGGTCATTAAGCCTTGTTGGGTAGTCCAGTCGTTAAAGCTACCGGATAGTTGTACCCGCCGCGCGTTCGTGTTGCCCTGTAAAAAGAAACGGGTTAAACCCGATGGCAGTTCGCGTACGGTAACTTTGGAGAACTTATTTACTCCATAAGGTACGTCATCCGGATAACCGGGTTCTGATTGGGCGACGGCCGCCGACGCATAGCGCATAGCCTTGCCAAATTGCAATTGCGGAACAATGCAAAATGTCAGAATGACTATGATGTATGGAGTAAGCCGCCGTATCATGAGGTTAATGATTGTAAATGTACATTTCCAGTTCTTTTTTTACGAAGTTTATGGTGAAAATGCCCCGGGTAAAAAAGTCGTACCCTAAAACAGCATCTACCGAAAAACCGTAAGCTCGCCCTAAATGACTCAGGTCGGATATTAAAATCCGGTTGTTTCTGAACAGGTAATTACCTATCACCATCTGGTCAAAGTTGGCATAAACCAAAGCTTTGCCGGTGCCGCCCACACCCACAATAGCAGATTTATTAATAGGCTGCATCACGTTCATCACCGCCCTTGGGCAATCTTTAGAAAGCAAATTGCTCTCGGCACCGGTATCAAAAACAAACCAGGTTGTTTTATCGGCAATGGTGCCTTTGATGAACATGACATCGTTCATATACTTAAACGAGGTGCGCATATCGGGTGCCTGGAAAGCCCGCTGCTCGGCAGGTATCTCGCCTTTACTGTCCAGCTTATGCAGATAAAGCACGTTATGAAATAGGTCAATGGTGATGGCCATTTTGCAAAATAGCTGCGTGCCGATGATGCCTAATACTTTAATCTTTTTGGTGTTTTCTATAGCTGATAAATCGCAAACGTCAGCGGGTAGCCTTTTGTATTTTAAATCGAGGCCCAGCAAAAAGTTATTGACCTGGGTACGAAAGGTGCCTGCTGGTGTACCGTTCACGCCGGTGGCTTCCTGGTCGCCCACGTGCGGCATGTCCCTGAAGTAAGTAGCGTTCAGCACCAGGTAAGGCGCACCTGTATCCAATACAAAATTACCGGCTACTGAGTCAACCTGGGCTTCTAATACAATCAGGTTGCCGGCTCTTTTGATGGGGATGGTTACGGTTTTTAAATCGTCGGCAAAAATAGGCTCGATAACCGGCTGAGCTGAGCCTGCACGATGTTTTATCATAATGGCCGGTTTTGCACTTGCCCTGCCGCTAAGCAGGAGTGTAAACAGCATTAATATAAAACATAGGTTGTGCATCCGGTTGAAATCTATCTATAAGACCGGATTACCCACTAAATCGTTACAGTAAATATTAAAAAAAGGAAAGCTGGGCAGGGGAGGCACCGGCGGCATCAACACGAATTTGATTTACAAACAGGTGGGCTTGCCGTGTAGGTTCGGGTATGCGGTAGCCTTTCAAGCAGTTTTTAATGACGTCCACGCTTTGTTCTAATGTAATCTGGTGGCCCGGCGATATGAAGATGGGGTTGCAGTTCTTTTTGCTGCGCAAAGCGACGCCAATTACCTCTTGCTTATCATACATTGGGCTTTGCGCAAACACTTCATTGGCTGGTTCTTCATACTTACCAAACAAACGGCTTTTAGCGCTGCCTATGGTAGGTGTATTGGTAATTACGCCAAAGTGGGATGCAATGCCCATGCGCCGACGATGAGCTATGCCTTGCCCATCGAGCACCAACAAGTCAGGCTTAGTTTGCAGTTTATTCCAGGCTTCTAACAAAGCCGGTACTTCGCGAAATGCCAGGAGGCCCGATATGTAAGGGAAAGTAGTCCGGCTGATGGCAGAAGCATGACCAATGATTTCCATTTCCGGGTATTTAAACAGCACAATACCGGCGTACACGATTTCTGAATATTTATTGAAAGAGATATCGGACCCGGCAATAATGCGGATGGCTTTATCCAGCGGTTTAATTTGGATTTGTTCCCGTAATTCCTGCTGGTAGGCGATGGCTTGTTCGGCACTCAGATTTTCATAATCGGACGGCTGCATACCTATAAAAGCAAAAAAGCCCCCGGTTGTTTACCGGAGGCTTCGTATCATTGAGGTTAACCTAAATATGATTTTAATATTTTGCTTCGAGATGTATGGCGTAAGCGCTGTAGGGCTTTATCTTTAATCTGCCGTACACGTTCGCGGGTCAGGTTAAATTTCTCACCAATTTCTTCGAGAGATAATGGGTGATTGGTACCTAAACCAAAGAACAGGACAATGATTTCGCGTTCGCGCTCTGTTAAGGTAGACAGCGAACGTTTAATTTCTTCAGACAACGACTCGTTAATTAATATAGAGTCGGTGTTGGGTTCGTGGTTTTCCAATACGTCTAACAGCGTATTTTCTTCGCCTTGTACAAAAGGCGCATCCATGGATACGTGACGGCCAGAGTTGCTTAAGGTATCCGATATCTTGTCAACCGTAGTTTCCAGAATATCTGCTAACTCTTCCGGCGAAGGCTCGCGCTCGTATTCTTGCTCCAGTTTAGAAAAAGCCTTGCTGATTTTGCTTAATGAGCCTACCTGGTTTAAAGGTAAACGCACAATACGCGATTGCTCAGCAATAGCCTGTAAAATAGACTGACGAATCCACCAAACGGCGTACGAAATAAATTTGAAGCCTTTGGTTTCGTCAAAACGTTTGGCTGCTTTAATTAAACCTAGGTTACCTTCGTTAATTAAATCGCCAAGGGTCAAGCCTTGATTTTGGTATTGTTTAGCTACAGATACCACGAAACGCAAGTTGGTTTTGGTTAAGCGCTCAAGCGCTGCTTGGTCGCCTTCGCGTATCTTTTGGGCTAATATTACTTCTTCTTCGGCAGTTATCAGGTCAACCTTGCCAATCTCGTGTAAATACTTGTCGAGCGACTGCGATTCACGGTTGGTAATGGACTGGGTTATTTTGAGTTGTCTCATCTAATTGTTACCTCGATTCTTGTTTTAGAATTGAACGTGCAAAGGTATTAATTTCTTACGGAAAATCGTTATTTAATTTGACATTTACAATTAAATTATATATAAAAGCCCGTGCATATTCGGCTTTTATACATCATAAGTCATACCAACTTATTGATATATAGCTAAATGTCAGTCAATTTAAATACATCTTTTACGCGAATGCCTTTGTTGGTTTGTTGTAAAGTACAGCATTCGTTTGCGGCATCGTGCTCAAAAAACAGGATGTATTCCTCATCCAAAGCCTGCTGTAAATAGCTGCGTTTCTCGTTCATGGCCTGCAGCGGGAATGAGTCATACGCCGCTATATAAGGTATGGGCAAATGCCCGATGGTAGGTACCAGGTCGGCTACATAAAATACCTGTTTGTTTTTATAGCGCAATAATGGCAGCATCATGGCTTCGGTATGGCCCGACACAAAAAATATCCGCATATTGGCAGTAAAGTTTATGCCATTTTGCACCTCCACAAACTTTAAACGTCCGCTTTCTTTGAGCGGCAAAAGGTTCTCGGCTAAAAATGATGCCTTTTCGCGGTCGTTAGGATTTTCGGTAGCCCACTGCCAGTGCTTTTCGTTGGTCCAGTAAGTGGCATTGGCGAAAGCCGGTTTCAGTATCTCGCCATCTCTTACCACCGCGCCACCTACATGGTCCAGGTGCAGGTGCGTTAAAAATACATCCGTAATATCGTCGGGCGTAAAGCCATGCAAAGCCAACGAGTTTTGCAGCGTATCATCACCATGCAAATAATAGTAGCTAAAAAACTTTTCGCTTTGCTTATTGCCGATGCCGGTGTCAATCAATATCAAACGGCCTTCGTCTTTTACTAAAAGGCAGCGCATGGCCAGAGTACATAAGTTTTGCTCGTCGGCCGGGTTGGTTTTGCTCCAGATGGTTTTTGGTACTACGCCAAACATAGCGCCGCCATCCAGTTTAAACAGGCCGGTATTGATTACAAAAAGCTCAGCCCCCCAGCCCCCTAAAGGGGGAGCAGAAGATTGATAGTTATTACTCATGCATTATAAATATGAAGGCCCTTATCGTAAAAAAACAAAAGGGCCTTCTTAATAAATTTAATATTGTAGTAGTTATCCAGCTCCCCCTTTAGGGGGCCGGGGGGCTTGGCTTACAAGTGAATCACTTCGTCATAAGCAGCAGCAGCCGCTTCCATCACGGCTTCGCTCATGGTAGGGTGAGGGTGTACTGACTTCACGATTTCGTGACCGGTAGTTTCCAGCTTACGGGCGGTAACAACCTCGGCAATCATTTCAGTAACGTTGTAACCAATCATGTGGGCGCCTAAGAACTCACCGTATTTGGCATCAAAAATTACTTTTACAAAACCATCTTTAGCACCGGCAGCGCTTGCTTTACCTGATGCTGAGAATGGGAAGCGGCCAATTTTTAATTCGTAACCGGCTTCGCGTGCTGCTTTTTCGGTATAACCAACCGAAGCAATTTCAGGTGAGCAATAAGTACAGCCCGGAATGTTGTTATAATTCAACGGTTCAACGTGCTGGCCGGCAATTTTTTCTACACAGATGATACCTTCGGCCGAAGCAACGTGAGCCAGGGCCTGACCTTTAACAATGTCGCCGATGGCATAAACGCCTTCAACGTTGGTGCGGTAGTAATCGTCAACCAAAACTTTGCCTTTATCAAACTTAACACCGGCTTCTTCCAGGCCGATGCCTTCCAGGTTGGTAGCAATACCTACAGCCGAAAGAACAATCTCAGCCTCCAGGGTTTCAACACCTTTAGCGGTTTTAACGCTTACTTTGCAAAGCTCACCACTGGTATCAACCGACTCCACGGTTGAGTTAGTCATGATGTTGATGCCTTGCTTTTTCAGGGTACGGGCCAGTTGTTTCGATACTTCTTCGTCTTCAACCGGAACAATATTATCTAAATACTCTACTACGGTTACCTGGGTACCCATAGCATTGTAAAAATAAGCAAACTCGATACCTATGGCGCCCGAACCTACAACTACCATTGATTTAGGCTGGTTAGGCAATACCATAGCCTGGCGGTAACCGATGATTTTTTTACCATCCTGCGGCAGGTTAGGTAACTCGCGTGAGCGGCCACCGGTTGCCAGTATAATATGTTTAGCGGTATGCTCGGCAACGTTACCATCGGCAGCTTTAACCTCAACGGCGCCTTTGCCCTTAAGCTTACCGAAGCCCATAATTACGTCGATTTTGTTTTTCTTCATTAAAAACTGCACGCCTTTGCTCATGCCTTCGGCAACACCACGGCTGCGTTTAACCACGGCTGCAAAATCGGGCTCGCCTTTAACATCTACGCTGATGCCGTAATCGGCAGCATGATTAATGTATTCAAACACCTGGGCGCTTTTTAATAAAGCTTTGGTAGGTATACAACCCCAGTTAAGGCAAATGCCACCCAATGATTCTTTTTCAATGATGGCTGTTTTTAAACCCAGCTGAGACGCGCGTATAGCCGCTACATAACCACCAGGACCAGATCCGATAACAATTACATCGTAGTTCATTATGTTTTTCTTTTACAGTTCGGCGTCAAATCTAAATAAAAAGCGCGACACAATAAAGCATTGTGAAGTCATCAAAAAGATGAAGGTTTAGTTAAACGAATGACTGATTTTGTAATGTTTTTTTGACACTTACTTAATACCGAATGGTTATTTAGTTTAATTAGCAGGATTTTAATCAGAATTCAATAAAATGATAGGGTATCGGGTTCATATTTGAACATATCCACATAAAAATTGCAAAATGTGAAAAAGTTCCAAAATTTATTAACATTAACTTAACGTTGAAACAGAAGCCGTTGTCTATATTTGCATTGAATTTACAACTATTAAAAGTTAATTAAACAAACAAAACAAAAGCATGAGAAAAAGTTTACTTCTCGCGATTCTTTTCTTGTTTGCTACCGCCGTTACCTTTGCACAGGTAACATCCAGTAGTATGACAGGTACAGTTAAGGATGCTAAGGGGGCTGCGCTTCCGGGTGCTACCGTTAAGGCTACGCACTTACCATCCGGTACTGTTTATTCAACCTCTACCAACAAGGATGGTTTGTACAACCTTCCGGGTATGCGTGTTGGCGGTCCTTACCAGGTAGTGATCAGCTTTATTGGTCAAAATACAGCTACCTTTAACGAGATTACCTTGCAATTAGGTCAGCCTTTTATTTTAAATGCAAACCTGGCCGACTCTGGCCTGGAGCTGGCTGCAGTAAGCGTTTCGGGTACTAAAACTAAAAAAATTACTACTGCACGTTTAGGTGCCAGTACTAACGTTAACCGTACGCAGTTAGCTACTTTACCAACTTTCCAGCGTAGCATCACTGATTTTACCCGTTTAACTCCGCAATCAACCGGTACCAGCTTTGCAGGCCGCGAGAGCCGTTTAAACAGTATTACTGTAGACGGTGCTAACCTGAACAACACTTTTGGTACATCGTCTGACCTTTTACCTGGCGGCGGTGCTCAGCCAATTTCTATTGAGGCTTATGACGAGCTTTCAATTAACATTGCCCCGTTTGACGTTCGTCAGTCTGGCTTTACCGGTGCAGGTATATACGCTACCACTAAAAGCGGTAACAACACCTTCCACGGTTCGGCTTATACTTTTTACCGTAATCAATCTTACAACGGTACTCATGTTGGCGACGTTGATTTTAGCGCTCAGAATGCAAAATCTACCCAAAAAACCTATGGCTTTACTTTGGGTGGTCCAATCATCAAAAACAAATTATTCTTCTTCGGTAACTTTGAGCACGAAGTGTTTACCAATCCAGGTATCAACTATTCTCCAACAGGTGGTTCAGGCTTAGGCATTGTATCTGCAACTCCGGTAGCTGATTTGCAAGCCGTATCTGATTACCTGCGTACCAAATTTGGTTACGAAACAGGCGGTTTCGATAACTTTGCAGCATTCCAGCCTAAAAATACTAAGGCGTTGTTAAGGTTAGATTATAACATCAACGATAAAAATAAATTAACCGTTAAGTACAGCTACTTAAACGCCACGAGCGATAACCAAGTAAACGGTACAAGTACGCCAAATAACGCGTCTTACGGTTACACCAATTCTTCAGGTAACATTACTACCCGTGCAACAGGTGGTTTGCCCAACAGCCGATATAGCAACCGTTCAATAGCTTTCGAAAATTCTAACTACGGTTTCTTAAACAAAGTACATACCGGTACTGCCGAGTTAAACAGCACCATCAATTCAAAAATGTCAAACCAGTTGTTATTAACCTTTAAAAAGTATAGCAACCCACGTACATCTAAAGGTGCCACCTTCCCAACCATTGATATTTTCAACGGTGCCGGCGATAATTACATTACTGCAGGTTCAGATCCTTACACCAAGTACAATGATGTAATTGACAACACTACTACCTTATATGATAACTTTACTTACTATGCAGGTAAGCATACGCTAACCGCTGGTGTAAGCTATGAGTATCAGCGTGTGGGTAACGCCTTTATGCCAGGTGCAGCAGGTTCATACATCTATAACTCGTTAAGCGACTTTTTGAATGACCGCGCTCCAATCCAGTTTACTTACAACTATTCATTAGTACCTGGTCAGGATAAAGTTTTTTCGGCAAATCTTAAAGTGGGTACGCTTAGCTTGTACGCTCAGGATGAGTTTAACGTAACCAGCAACTTTAAATTAACTTACGGTGTACGCGCTGACAAGCCAATGTACCTGGAAAACCCGATAGAAAACCCTCAGTTAACCGCGCTGCAGTTTCCTGATCCTAATTCTAACACCGGTGGTTTAAAAACTTATAACTCAGGTCAGTGGCCTAAGTCTACCTGGTTGTTCTCGCCAAGGGTAGGTTTCCGCGCAAGCTTGCTCGAAAACAACTCATTAGTGTTACGTGGTGGTATGGGTATCTTTACCGGTCGTGTACCTTATGTATTCTTAACAAACAACCCAAGCAACAGCGGTATGTATAACTTTGGTGGTGTAGCAACTGCTGCTCAGTTGGCTAACATTAAGTTAAACGCCGATCCAAGCGTTTATGCTAACTTGTTCCCACAATCGGCAGGTACCACTTACCAGTCATCAAGCGTTGTTATTGACCGTAACTATAAATTCCCGCAAGTTTTCAGAGCTGACTTAGCTTTAGAGAAAAACTTAGGTAATGGTTTTAATGCAACTTTTGAGGCTTTATATACCAAAGACATCAATGCTACCCGTATGCGTAACCTTAACCTGAAAACACCAAATGGTGTGCTTGTTGAAGGTGACAATACCCGTGTGCGTTACGTAGGTACAGGTAATAATGGTGCTGTAACTGCACAAGACCGTAACATTTATCCAAACAGCCCTGCCTTATCAGTAGTTGCATTAGAAAACACTAATAAAGGTTATTCGGCAGCATTAACTGCTCAGCTTTCTAAAACCTTTACCAATGGTTTCTTTGCTTCGGCAGCTTATACTTACACTGTGTCAAAAGAAGCTTTTGCAACGGTAGGTACAACCGCTGCCAGCGTTTGGGCTACCACAGCTAACGTAGGTACTACCAACGACGTTGAGTTGGCTAATTCGGCTAACTTTGTTCCTCACCGTGTAGTGGCATCTGCTTCTTACAAGTTTAACTACTTTAACCATGGTGCAACGTCATTCGGCTTATTCTTCCAAGGACAAGCTCAGGGAACACCGTCAAGCTATATCGTAAATGGCGACTTAAACGGTGATGGTAACGCATCGTCAGATTTGATTTACGTACCTAAAAGAGCAAGCGAGCTGAACTTTACGCAATATACAGCAACTGTTAATGGTGTAGCTTATACCTACACTCCGCAACAGCAGGCTGCTGCTTTTGATCAGTTTATCAACAACTCACCATACCTTAAAAACCGCAGAGGTATGTATGCTGAAAGAAACGCCGCATTTTTACCATGGTATACCCGTGTAGATGCTGACGTTAAACAAGAGTTTTACATCAACTCTGGTGGTCAGCGCCATACTTTACAAATCAGCGCCACTTTAATCAACTTACCTAACTTGTTAAATAGCACCTGGGGCGTTCAAAAAGCGTTTACCACAACCAGCCCGATCAGTTACCTGAGTACCGATGCTAATGGTGTACCTGCTTACAATATGCGTCAGCTGAATGGTCAGTTAGTAACTACGCCGTTCCAAAACGTTTATACAACCGGTACTACCTGGAGCTTATTATTGGGTGCCAGATATACATTCTAATAGTTGTTGTAAGATTTGTTAAAACGATTGAAATGAAAAAACTAAATAAAATTATAACGCTTGCTTTAACTGCGGTATTAACTTTAACCATGTTTTCTTGTACAAAGGAGGCAGACGTTGCAGCTACCGAAGCAAGATTACCTGCGATACAATTAAGCAGTTTAGGTTACACGCAATCCGGGCCGTTTACTATCGTAAACAGTGCTTCGGGTGTTACACCGGTAACAACCGCAACCTTTTTGCAACTATTTTTCGGAGCTACAACTACTAACACAGCTCCCGGTAGGTTCACTATAGAGATTGTAGATGGTACCAGTATATCTTCATCATCTGTTGTGCTAAAAACGGTTACTTTCCCAGCCTGGCAAGGTTATGACGATACTTCTCGTCCTAACCAAACACCTAACCCGGTGCTTAACCATTCTATCAACTACACATTGCAGCCAACAAGCTATCCAAATACCAATGTGTACTCTGGTAATATTATCCTGAAGTTAGGTTTATTAGGCTTAACAGCTAATAAAACTTATTCAGTGAGAGCAAGAGCTTACTCGGCCGACGGTACTAAGCTGTCGGAGTTAGTGCAAGCTTCTTTCTTTAAAACTATCTAATTATTGAGTACCCATTGATTGGGTATCGAATTAAAGTTTATGAAGTCCTTGCCGGTTTATTCTGGCAGGGACTTTTTTATTGGTCGCGTTGCTGAGGTATAGGCATAAAAAAAACCGCTCATTTCGCAGCGGTTTTTTTGTTGAGAGTTTTTTAATGATATACAAACTCCCCAAATTCCGACTTTACAGTTACCTGCTTCGTATCGGCCGGTTCAACGCGGCCGATGATTTGGGCATCAATACCGAAGCTTTGAGAGATTTTAATCAGGTCGGCAGCAATACTCTCGGGCACGTATAGTTCCATGCGGTGGCCCATATTAAATACCTTGTACATCTCCTGCCAGTTGGTACCTGATTCTTGATGAATCAACTTAAATAGCGGCGGAACCGGGAACAGGTTATCTTTTACCACATGAACGTCGTCCACAAAGTGTAGTATTTTAGTTTGCGCGCCACCGCTGCAATGTACCATGCCATGTATCTGGCTGCGATATTTGTCTAAAATAGTTTTAATTACTGGGGCGTAAGTACGGGTAGGCGAGAGCACCAGTTTGCCGGCAGTTACGGTTTTGCCGTTGCCAATGTCAATTAAATCGGTCAGGTTTTTACTGCCCGAAAATACCA
>CAJYSL010000164.1 GCA_913777515.1 uncultured Mucilaginibacter sp. | reverse complement strand
TTGATTGTATTGACAAGCACGAGCCTAACTCAGAGTCGCGCCGCGAAGCTTATTTGGCTGATATTACTTTTGGTACCAACAACGAATTTGGTTTTGACTACCTGCGTGACAATATGACACGCACCCCCGAAGAACTGGTGCAGCGCAAACTGCATTTTGCCATGGTGGATGAGGTTGACTCGGTTTTGGTTGACGATGCCCGTACGCCGTTGATTATTTCAGGTCCGGTGCCTCGCGGCGACCAGCACGAGTTTTACATGTTAAAACCACGTATTGAGCGTTTGGTAAATGCACAGAAAGCCTATATCAACACTGCTTTAAACGAGGCAAAAAAACAAATTAACGAAGGCAAAACCGGTTCTGACGAAGGTGGTTTGGCTTTGTTACGTGCACACCGCGGTTTGCCAAAAAGCAAGGCTTTAATTAAATATTTGAGCGAAGGCGCCAACCGTACCGTTTTACAAAAAACAGAAAACTACTACCTGCAAGACCAGGGCAAAGAGATGCCTAAGGTTGATGCAGAGTTATTCTTTGTTATCGACGAGAAAAACAACTCGGTAGAGTTAACAGAAAAAGGTATCGAGTTAATCACCGCATCAGGGGAGGACCCGCACTTTTTTGTGATGCCGGATGTAGGTACCGAGATTGCCAAGATTGAAAAGTCGGACCTGTCTGCAGAAGATAAAGTGGCTCATAAAGATGAGTTGATGCGCGATTTCTCTATCAAATCTGAGCGTATCCACTCGGTAAACCAGTTACTGAAAGCTTATACCTTATTTGAAAAAGATACCGAGTATATCCTGGACGAAGGCAAAGTTAAAATTGTAGACGAGCAAACCGGCCGTGTATTGGATGGCCGCCGTTATTCGGATGGCTTGCACCAGGCTATTGAGGCTAAAGAGAATGTAAAGGTTGAGGATGCAACGCAAACCTTTGCAACCATTACCCTGCAAAACTATTTCAGGATGTACCATAAGCTTTGTGGTATGACCGGTACAGCCGTAACTGAGGCAGGCGAGCTTTGGGAAATTTACAAACTGGACGTAGTTGAAATTCCAACCAACGTGGTTGCCAAACGCGACGACCGCCAGGATTTGGTATACCGTACCGTGCGTGAAAAATACAACGCCGTTGCCGAAGAGATTGAGAAATTAACCAAAGAAGGCCGTCCGGTACTGGTAGGTACTACCTCGGTAGAGATTTCGGAGTTGTTAAGCCGTATGCTTAAGCTGCGCGGCATCAAACATAACGTACTGAATGCTAAAATGCACCAGAAAGAGGCCGATATTGTGGCCGAAGCTGGTAAGGCAGGCACCGTAACTATTGCTACTAACATGGCTGGTCGTGGTACGGACATTAAGCTTGGCCCAGGCGTTAAAGAAGCCGGAGGTTTAGCCATCGTAGGTACCGAGCGTCACGAATCGCGTCGCGTTGACCGCCAGTTGCGTGGTCGTGCAGGCCGTCAGGGCGACCCGGGTTCATCCCAGTTCTTCGTGTCGTTAGAGGATAACCTGATGCGTTTATTCGGTTCAGAGCGTATCTCTAACCTGATGGTGCGTATGGGTATCGAAGAGGGCGAAGTAATTCAGCACTCGATGATTACTAAATCTATTGAGCGTGCGCAGAAAAAAGTTGAAGAAAACAACTTTGGTATTCGTAAGCGTTTGCTGGAGTATGACGACGTGATGAACTCACAACGTACCGTAGTTTATGCTAAACGTAAAAATGCCCTGTTTGGCGACCGTTTGGATGTTGACCTGAACAACACCATTTATGATGTGGTTGAGGACGTAGTAAACGAGTATAAAGAGTCTAACAACTTTGAAGGTTTCCAGTTGGAAATGATTCGTTTGTTCTCGGTAGATCCTGAAATATCACAAGAAGATTTTGCTAAAGCCAATGTTGCTAACTTAGTAGAAGGCACCTACCAGGCAGTAACAGAGTTTTACAAACGTAAAACTGAAGCTATTGCCGAGCAAGCCTTCCCGGTATTGCAAGACGTTTACGAAACCCGCGGTGATTATATCGAAAACATTGTGGTTCCGTTTACTGATGGCATCCACGGTATACAAGTAGCTGTTCCGCTTAAAAAGGCAGTTGAAAATCATGGTTTAGAAGTATTTAAGTCGTTTGAGAAAAACGTAACACTATACCTGATTGACGATGCCTGGAAAGAACACCTGCGCGAAATGGACGAGTTAAAGCAATCGGTACAAAACGCCGTTTATGAGCAGAAAGACCCATTACTGGTTTATAAGTTCGAAGCTTTTGAACTGTTCCGCCAGATGCTGGCCAATGTGAATAAAGAGCTGGTAAGCTTCCTGTTCAGAGGTGGTATCCCGATGCAGCAAGCCCCTGAAGAAGTTCATGAAGCACAACCCATCCCGCGTACTGATATGCGCCAGATGCGGATGAGCAAACCCGAACTGGTACACGAGAGCAATGGTGTGCCTGACGAGGAATTACAGGAAATGCAAAAGCAACAGCCTGTACGCGCCGAGCAAAGAATTGGTCGTAATGACCCATGTCCTTGCGGTAGCGGCAAAAAGTTTAAAAACTGTCACGGCGCTTAAAAGCTGCCACAGTCTGCATAAAAACTAAGGCCCCGTCTCGAAATTTTCAGCCCGGAAATTTTGAGACGGGGCTATAGTGTTATAATACATTAATGAAATATTATAGCCCATTAATACCCAATCTGTTTTTAAAATGCTTAACCGGCATGTGGGTTGGCTTGCTGTTTTTGCTGGTTACTACCGGCAGCACGAAGGCCCAAACCCGTGGTAAGCTCGAAATCATCAAAGATTCGCGTATTGATACGCTGATTGCTCGCCGTTCGGCTATTGGCAAAAACGGTGGTAAAGCTCCCGGAAGCGGCATTTCGGCTTATGGGTACCGGGTACAGTTTTTTAACGGCGCCAACCGTAAGGATGCATTTAACGCGCAAAACAGGTTTCAACGGATGCACCCCGAGTTACGCACCTATATCAATTACAAAGAACCTAATTTTAAAGTAAAAGGCGGTGATTTTCGTACCCGGCTGGAGGCCACCAAACTGGTTGAAGAATTGAAAGGCATGTTCAGTCCGCTGTTTATTATTTCTGAGAGGATAAACCCGCCTAAACTTGATACTAATACAACTGCACCATGATGAAAGAACAAATACAGGAATTATCTCAAAAAATATTCGGTGATGTAGTCAATAACCGCAGACACCTGCATGCTAATCCCGAATTGTCTTTTCATGAAGTAGCTACCTCTGCTTACGTAGCCTCCAAGTTAGATGCATTGGGTATCCCTTACGTACGTATGGCTGATAACGGCATTGTAGGTTTACTTTCGGGCAGCAAGCCATCTAACCAGGTGGTTGCTTTGCGGGCCGATATGGATGCACTGCCGATTACAGAAGCCAATGATGTTCCGTATAAGTCAACAAATACAGGTGTAATGCATGCCTGCGGACATGATGTCCATACTTCATCATTACTGGGTACGGCTACCATTTTGAGCAGCATGAAAGACCAGTTTGGAGGTACGGTAAAATTCATATTCCAACCGGCAGAAGAAAAACTACCCGGCGGTGCTAATTTGATGATTCAGGAGGGTGTGCTCGAAAATCCTAAGCCGCAGGCAGTAATCGGTCAGCATGTTATGCCTTTGATTGATGCCGGTAAAGTGGGTTTCAGGGCAGGTAAATATATGGCCAGCACCGATGAAATTTATGTCACCGTTAAGGGTAAAGGCGGCCATGGCGCCCAACCGCAGCAAAACATCGACCCGGTGATTATTACAGCGCATATACTGACTGCGTTACAGCAGGTAGTGAGCCGCTTTGCCGACCCCAAAAGCCCTTCGGTGCTATCGTTTGGCAAAGTGATTGCCAATGGCGCCACCAATATTATCCCTAACGAGGTTTACCTCGAAGGCACTTTCCGTACTATGGACGAGCAATGGCGCCAGGAAGCGCACCGTCGTATGAAAAAAATGGCCGAAGGTATTGCCGAAAGCATGGGCGGTAGTTGCGAATTCAACATCATGAAAGGTTACCCCTTCCTGATTAATGAGGAAAAGCTAACTGCATCTGTACGTGCCCATGCCGAAGATTATTTAGGTAAGGAAAACGTGCTGGATTTAGACATCTGGATGGCAGCCGAAGATTTTGCCTACTACTCGCAAGTGGCTGATAGCTGCTTTTACCGCTTAGGTACCCGTAACGAGAGCCGTGGCATCACCTCAGCGGTACATACACCTACTTTTGATGTAGAAGAAAGCGCCTTAGCCGTAAGCACCGGCCTGATGGCTTACATGGCGCTGAAACAGTTAGGCAATTAATTGACCAACTGTATATATTGATATCGAAACGCTGCTACATACCACATGAGCAGCGTTTTTTATTATACTTTACCGGCAACTTTTACTGCTCATTGAGCAACGCTGATAATTTATCTTCCAGCACTTTCCCTCTTAGATTCTTAACGACCAGCTTACCATCAGGGCCAATCAGAAAGTTTTGCGGGATAGCCTGAACGCCGTAAAGTTGCGCTATCGCGCTGTTCCATTGTTTTAAATCTGACACTTGCAGCCAGGGTAGCTTATCCTTTTTGATGGCAGCTACCCAAAATCGCCGTTCTTTATCCAGCGATACGCCCAATATAATGAAAGGCTTATCTTTAAATTGGTGATGAACCTGTACCAACTCCGGGTTGAGCCTGCGGCAAGGCGTACACCAGGCTGCCCAAAAATCTAATAGCACATACTTGCCACGAAACTGTTTTAATGTGATAGGACGACCGCTGGTATCTGTTGAATAAAAATCAGGCATGTCCGCCCCTACCCTGATGTTTTTCATATTTTCCATTTGCCGGTGAAACTTCACACCGGCAGATAGATTTTTTATGTGACTACTCAAACCCCGGTATAAGGGTTCAATTACCGGATAGTCATAAGTTATAGATAAGCCTTTGAGCATCCGCAAGCTTTTAACATCACCCGGATGTGCTTTAATATAAGCGATAAGTGCTGAGTCTGTTGGACTGATGCCAGTGCTGACAATCTTCGAAGCTGCCATTGCAAAGCATAATGTATAGAAAAGCGATGAAATGAAAACAACAACAATGCTTTTGAACATAGTGGTTAAACTAAGCAATAACAAAAAAGGTACTGCCATTTAAGCAATACCTTCATTATAATATTTAACGTTTTAACTATTCAGCTTTAACTTTTTCGGCTTTACTCAACACCTCGGCGAGTTTAGCATCCAGGGCATCGCCATGCAGATTTTTAGCAATTACTTTTCCGTTAGGGTCTAACAGAAAGTTTTGCGGAATAGCCTGCACACCATATAACTGCGCTACTTCGTTGTCCCAGTACTTCAGGTCAGATACATGGGTCCAGGTCAGGCCGTCTTTTTTGATAGCATCCAGCCATTTCTCTTTAGCATCCGGACGGTCGAGTGAAACGCCCAATATGGTAAAATTCTGGTCTTTGTATTTATTATAAGCACGAACTACATTGGGGTTATCCCGGCGGCACGGTCCGCACCATGAAGCCCACAAATCAACTAACAAATACTTACCTCTAAATGATGACAGTTTTATCATTTTACCATCCGCATCGGCCATGGCAAAATCGGGAGCGGTTGCACCAATGGCTACATTTTTCATTTTAGCCAGTTGTACGCCAAACTTCTTACCGCTTTCGCTCTCTTTTAGTGTTGGTGACAGCGAAGCGTATAAGGGTGCAATTTCTGCATAATCGGCACTGTAAGCTAACGAACGCAATAGCTCCAAACTGATTGCAGATTTTGGATAAGACTTAACAAACTTTTTACTGATAACGTCGCTCAAATCATCGGCTTTCTTTTCTGTAGCGTCCATTTCCTGCTTATATTCGGCCGATTCGCGTTGGGCAGGCGTGGCAGCTTTCATTTTAGCGCTCATGGCTTCATACATCTCATTTACTGGCTTCATCGCTGTTTTATAAGCCTGACTTTCGATGTTGGTAGGCGTACCACTTACAGTAGCCGTTCTTAACGAGTCGGCTGTGTTTTTCACCTCAATTACGCCCGGCTCCAGGTAAATCTGTTGCCCGTCGCGGCTTTGGGTTAAACCGCTGCCTGCTTTATTTAAACGCAAAACGGCCTGTATGGGCGATGCACCCGCAGTTCCCTTAAACTCGAAAGCACCATTGTTAATGGTTACCGAATCGGTAATGGTTGTACCTTCTTTACGATATTGCAGATACGCCTTCGCAGGTGCTTTAATATTGCCAAGCTTACCTTTTACAGTAAAAGTTGGTGCTTGTGCCATAGCTGCAAAAGGCAGCACAGCCAGGGCGGTAATGATTGCTTTTTTCATTTTAATCAATTATGGATTAGACAAGTGCCGGTAACAAATCTAATAGTTAACGGCTAACGTACAACTTCTTAACAACTATTTGACAAACCGCAGATTAAATCTATAAAATAAGTAGACTTAATTACATCTACGACAAGAAAGGTCATTTTCAGAAAGTATAGTGACAAGCAATAGCTATATTTTAACTACCTGTGGCCTTTTATTTTAAAAAATCATAACTTGCCACTTTTACTTAAAAAACATCAGGCCATGACTACAGAAACGCTTGACATCAAAATAACCAAAAACACCCAACCACGCCTTGCTCAAACCGATTTTAGCAAGCTGGTATTTGGGCATACTTTTACCGACCATATGCTGGTGGCCGACTATGCCGACGGCGAATGGAAAAATTTTCAGATTATCCCTTATGGCGAAATTGGCCTGAGTCCGGCTATTTCTGCTTTGCATTACGGACAAGCCTTTTTTGAGGGCCTGAAAGCATACCGCCATCAGGATGGCAAAGTATCTGTTTTTCGCCCGGACAAAAACGCGGCAAGGTTTAATAAATCGGCTCAGCGCTTGTGCATGCCCGAACTACCCCAAGAACTGTTTACCCAAAGTATTGCAGCCTTAGTTGATGTAGAACGCGACTGGATACCTACTGCCGAAAATCATTCGCTATACATCCGTCCGTTTATGTTTGCTACCGACCCATACCTGGGTGTGGTACCATCAAGCACTTATAAATTTATGGTACTAACCTGCCCGGTTGGCCCTTACTTTACCAAACCTTTGCGTGTTAAATTTGAAACGCAGTTTACCCGTGCTGCTGAAGGTGGTTTTGGTTATGCCAAAGCCGCAGGTAACTACGCAGGCGCTATGCTGCCCAACCGCCGCGCTATGGAAGAAGGCTTTGACCAATTGATTTGGACCGATGCCAAAGAACACTTGTATGCTGAAGAAATGGGTGCCGCTAACGTGATGTTTTTGATTGATGGCAAACTGCTTACCCCATCAACCCGCGATACTATTTTAGATGGTGTTACCCGCGACACGGTTATTACCCTAACCAAAGACTGGGGCATCCCGGTAGAGGAGCGCCGCGTATCCATCGCCGAAATTGTAGAAGCTGCAAAAAGCGGTAAATTAACGGATGCCTTTGGCGCCGGTACTGCTGCCACCATTGCACCGGTAGGTTCTATTTCTTACAATGGTGAAGAATACACCCTGAGCGACCCTGCTACACGCGAATATTCGAATAAAGTGTTCAATACCTTAAATGATATCCGTTACGGCCGCACTGCCGATACTCATGGATGGAATTATATGGTGTAAACCATCCAATCTATAAACAACGTGGGCTGCTTCATTAAGTTGAGGCAGCCCATGTTGTTTACAGGCATATCGTCTTGTTAAGAAACAGCTAATTTATTCATTAACCGGTTTATCATTTAAAGGTACTACCAGTACCGGCACCATTGATTTACGTACCACATCCTCGGCCACACTGCCCATCAGCAATCGATCAAACCCACTGCGGTGGTGGGTACCAATCACAATCAGATCCGCACCAAACTGTGCTCCGCAGTTTACAATACCCTCGGCACTCGAACCGTAATCGGTATATTGGGTAACCTGCAAATCGCTGCCATATTTTTGTACAATACGGCTCAATAGGCTATCGGCTGCCTGGTTTTGTGTGTTCAGTATCTCTACGTTGTTTACATCTGCCGTACCCTCTAAAGGTAAACCAAACGTAGTATCATTCAATGGAGAAACGGCAGCAGGAATGGGCTCAATGATATTCACAAGCGCAATAGCCGCACCCATTTTACGGGCCAAACTAAAGCCGTATTCGGCGGCATAATCGGCGTATCTACTTTCGTCTATACCTACTAAAATCTTTTTGATTTCCATGTTACTGATGCAGAAAGGTTACTTAGTATAAAAACAGAAAAAGCCGTTTTGTTTTAGAGTGGGGCCGTATCCAAACCCGGTAAAACAAAATGGCTTAATGAATAGCCTTATATATCAAGCCGCCTTGTTAATAAAGCAACCTGAACTTAATGGTATAATCAATAGCTTTTAGCTGCCTGAGCAATTGTTCATCATAACCTGCATCCACATCAGTAATTACATAACCAATTTGCGCATTGGTTACTAAAAACTCGCCTACAATATTAATATTGTGGCTGGCAAAAATCTCGTTGATTTGCGCCAGAATACCGGGCACGTTTTTATGAATATGAATTAAACGGTGAGCGTTATTTACCCGCGGCGGCTGCAAATCCGGGAAATTACAACTGGTATGTGTTTTACCCTCATTCATAAACGCAATCACACGCTTGGGGATAAAGTCGCCGCTACGTGGGTTATGCTTGGGGTCATCAAATATGATGATACCATTCTCGCAAGCTACTTCGCCCAACTTGCGACTGCTTACTTTGCCAAAACACCCTATCACTTTTAAACGACCTGCATTTTCCAATTGCTCGGCTGTGGGCTGGTGCACTTCGTCGCATAACAATACGCCAGCTTCCTGCAAATAGGCTTCGGTAATTTCATCTTTTATGCGGATGTTATAACCCTCCTTTTGCATCTGCGCGATAGCTTCAGGGTCAACTTGGCCTACTACCAAACATTTAATGCGGTTTTTAGGATATGAAATGGCCCGCGGTAAGCGGTTGATATATAAAAACTCATCCAGGCTCGGCGTAACGTAGTCGGCTTTTTCTACGACCGATTTACGCGCAATATTCTCGGTAAAGGCAAAGAATTTTTTAATCAGGCCCGACTCTTTCAATTGGAAGTCAGAATACCCGTCGCCAATGCCAAAAATGTCGCCCTGTAGGTTCAGTTCTTTCAGCAATTTTACTTTGCCGCCTTCTTGCGAGAGCGGGTTGCCGCGGTCGTAACCGATGATGTTGCCCTGCTCGTCAAACTCGAAGGTATTGGCGTAAATATTTTCCTTTTTGATGTGATATTCGCCAACTACAGGGGTGATAAACTCTTTAAAACCGCCCGATACAATCAGTACATCATCGTGGTGTTCTTTAAAAAACTTGCTGTTACGCGAAAACGACGGTGATACTTTTTTACGCAAATGCTTCACCAATTGCTCTAAATGGGTACGATTAGCCTGCAGCAACTTTACACGCCCTTCCAGGCTATCGGCAAACGAGAGCTTGCCTTCCATTGCCGCGTTAGTCAAGTCTTCAATCTGCTGATATATATGTTCCCGGTCGGGATGGTCGTTCAGGCTGATACGCGCCAGTTCATCAAGCGCTTCTACCTGTGTAAACGTACTGTCGAAATCAATTATATAATACTGGCCCATGGTTGCGGGCAAATATAGTAGATTGGTTGATTAATCCAGGTTATCAATGCGGCTAATTGCCTTCGGGCAGGCAGCTACAGCGTAAGCCCTGTTTAATTTTTTAATGCCGAACACACCTCTTTGATGGTTTGTGCTATCGGTTTAAACGTAATGTTAATTGCCTTTTTAATTTTACTGTTATCATAGTTCTGCTCTACCGATGCAGCTTGTGCCGCTATTTTATCCAAAGATGGGTCGCTGCCGGTTAAGACTGCCCATAAAGAAGCACCGCGCCAGGCAAATTCCAGCATCCAGGGTTTGGCTTCGGTAGCGGGCGGCTTTACGCCGAAGCATTGCGCTATGTTCTCGGTAAGGTCTTTAAACTTCCAGTTTTCAGCATTGACGATGTAACGCTCGGCGGTAATGTTGCTGTTCATCAGCGCAATCATACAGCGGGCCACGTCATCAACATAAACCAGTCCGCAACTGCCGCGGGTATAATATTTTAATCCGCGGCGCACCGTGTCAAAAATCTTTCCGCTGCCATCCGTACCCACTTCGGGGCCTATAATAACCGACGGATTCACAATCACGCCTTGCATCCCTTCGGCAATACCGCGCCATACTTCCATCTCGCTTTCCAGTTTAGAGACGGCGTAGTTGTTATTGGCAGGCGTTTCTTCCAGGTAGTGCTTTTCGGTAATCAGTTCGCCCGGTTTAGCCTGGCCAAGTGCCGCAATCGAACTTACGTGCACCAGCCTGATATCATTCTCTAAACACAAATTCACCACATTGGCAGTGCCGCGCACATTAGTGTTTATCATGGGCTCTTTATCGGCCTCTTTAAACGATACCCATGCGGCACAGTGGTACACTTGGGTCACGCCTTCAAAGGCCTCTTCCAGCATCGAACTGTCCAGCATATCGGCTTCACGCCAATCAATGAGGTGACTGTAAGGCAATAAGATTTCGGGAACTGTAGAAGTCTGGCGCTTTAAGCACCTGATAGCGGTATTTTGTTCTGCCAGCCGGCGGGCCAGTACTGAACCTACAAAACCTGTTGCGCCGGTAACCAGAATCATCTCTCGGGGGTAACTTTTATAAAAACGGAGCAATTTAAGTTAAAAAATGGATATTTGCGCTTTTGTAAATAACGGATATGTCATTAGCGGATTTCTTTACCCCGGTTGATTTAAGCAGAGTAGCGCCCGGAGAGGGGTATAAACCCAGCCAGTTAGGCGAAAAAATAACCACTTATACAGAGCAGTTTCCTGACCTGGAAGATGACAAACCCGACCTGGTGATTTTTGGTGTACAGGATGACCGCAATGCCGTGGGCAACCCCGGCTGCGCACTTGGGCCCGACTATGTGCGCGAAAAGTTATACC
The DNA here is from genome assembly GCA_913777515.1 of uncultured Mucilaginibacter sp. GTDB lineage: Bacteria > Bacteroidota > Bacteroidia > Sphingobacteriales > Sphingobacteriaceae > Mucilaginibacter. Next base: position 10,324 of record CAJYSL010000164.1, on the reverse strand, counting down.
GCTTACACCAGGGCGCTTACAATACCAAAATTTACGATTTAGGCAACATCAGGCAGGGTGCTACTGTTAATGATACCTACTTTGCGTTAAGAACCGTAATTAATACTTTGGTTAAGCAGGATGTAGTTGCCGTAATATTAGGTGGCGGACAAGACCTTACTTATGCCCAGTACCTGGCTTATGAGGACATGGAGCAAAAAGTGGATTTGACCGTGATAGATTCGCATTTTGACCTCGATGAGCAGGCCGAGATGGAAGACGATGACTCAACAGACTCCAAATCATACCTTAACAAGATATTTTTATACGAGCCCAACTACCTGTTTAATTTCAGCAATTTGGGTTATCAAACTTACTTTATCAGCCAGGATAGCCTGCGGGTAATGGATAACCTATTTTTTGATGTGCACCGCCTGGGCGAATTGATGGGTAACATAGGCATTACCGAACCCGTTATTCGTAACGCCAACATGATTAGTTTTGACATGGGCGCTATCCGTTCATCAGATGCCATGGGTAATGCCAATGCCACACCTAATGGTTTTTATGGCGAAGAAGCCTGCCAGATGTGCCGCTATGCCGGCTTTAATGATAAACTGAGTTCAATTGGTTTTTACGAGTTTAACCCGGCTTATGACAGCAATGGCCAGACAGCTACTCTACTGGCCGAAATGATTTGGTATTTTATTGACGGCTTTTATAACCGCAAAAAAGATTTTCCGCTGCAGCCAAAATCGCAATACCTGGTATACAAAACCACACTGAAGCACGAGGAACACGAAATTGTATTTGTAAAAAGTAAAAAATCAGACCGCTGGTGGATGCAGGTACCCTACCCGACCAATGGCTCGCTAAACGAACGCTACCACCTGGTGCCCTGCCGTTACGAAGATTACACTACAGCTATTGATGGCGATATGCCTGACTTGTGGTGGCGTACCTATCAAAAGCTGGCTTAACAATCATCGTCTTTACTGGTGCAGTGTTTATCACCCAACTGTTATTTAATGTTAAATGCTGTACTTAAACAGGATTTTGCCCGTTAATTACATCATTTAATCCGCATGTTTAAAAAACTTTTAATTTATATAGCAGCAAGCTTGCCGGCTGTGGCTTTGGCTCAAACTACTGATGCATTTACCATTAATGGCAAACTGAATACGGTAAAACAACCTTATAAAGCTTACCTGAGTTATCAATCGGGCGATAGTCGTGTCTTAGATTCGACGGTACTGGTAGATGGTACTTTTCAGTTTACAGGTAAGGTAACCAACCCTACCAGCGCGTTAATGCTGCTCGACCGCCATAATAATGGTTTTAGCGGTTTTAATAAAAACGATGATGTATTAAGCTTTTATGTAGAGAAAGGTAATATTTACATCGCCGGTACCGACTCCATCTCTAAAGTAAAAATTACCGGTTCGCCTATCAATACTGATAACGAGGACTTGAGTGCCATGCTGTCTCCTTTATATATAAAAGCTCAAAAGCTTTACACCGAGGCGCAGGCGGCCGCACCCGACCAGCAGCAATCTCCCGTTTTTCAAAACACTATGCAGGATAAATTTAAGGCCCTGCAAAAAGAACGTGAGGATGCCTTAAAAAAGTTCATCATAGCACATCCGGAAAGCTACTTAAGTTTGATGGCTTTAAGTTCTATGGGCGGCCCGTCGGCTGATGTGAATGTGATTGAGCCGCTCTACAATGGCTTGTCGCCGAAGTTGAAAGAAACCGTACCTGGTAAGCAGCTTCACCAATCTTTTGCGGCACTCAAGGCCACGGCCATCGGAACCATGGCACCCGATTTTACGCAAAATGACGTGGATGGCAAACCGGTAAAACTTTCTGTTTATCGGGAAAAATCTTACGTATTGCTTGATTTTTGGGCATCCTGGTGCGACCCCTGTCGCCAGGAAAACCCTAATGTAGTTCGGGTATATAACAAATACAAAAACCGCAACTTTAAAATCTTAGGCGTATCGCTCGATAAAGCAACCGGCAAAGCCGACTGGCTGCAGGCTATTAAAGATGACGGCCTGACCTGGACGCAAGTATCAGATTTAAAGTTTTGGAATAATGAGGCTGCCTCATTATACTTCGTTCAGTCTATCCCTCAAAACTACCTGATTGACCCGAACGGAAAAATCATCGCCAAAAACCTGCGCGGGGCTGAGTTGGAAGCCAAACTGATTGAAGTGTTGGGAAGATAAGACCGCTTGGGTCAGACTTTTTACAATGCATAGTATATATGCAACAGCCGATAGACATACAAATCTATCGGCTGCATTACTGTTTTGACAATTCGAACTCAAGGTTAAGCACAAACGCTTATCTTTGATGCAATCAAATAAGGTGATGGTGCTCCACCTAACAAACCGCTTTAAAAAGCTGATGACGCCTGCCCCTCTTTATCTGTTTATTGTTTTGCAGGTTTATGCTCAATAATTCTCCTATCAGCAAGTATCCCGCTTTGCACTATGTACTGCGCTGGACGCTGATTATCATTCCGGTAGCTGTAGCCATCGGCACCTTGATTGCCTTATTCTTATGGCTGCTCAACTGGGCTATCCATTATCGTTTTACCCATAACTGGCTACTGTACCTGCTGCCGGTAGCGGGTGTAGGCATCCATTTTTTATATAAGCTTTATGGCCAATCGGCCGAACGCGGTAATAACCTAATCATCGACGAAATACATCAGCCCGGCGCAGGTGTGCCTAAGCGTATGGCTCCGCTTATTTTGTTAACCACCGTTATCACCCACCTTTTTGGAGGTTCGGCCGGACGCGAGGGCACGGCGGTACAAATTGGCGGCAGCATAGCGCACTGGATGGGCGGCTTGTTTAAACTTGAGGCTGATGAGATGCGAATTGTGCTTACCGCTGGTGTAGCTGCAGGCTTTGGGGCCGTTTTTGGTACGCCGCTGGCCGGAGCCATTTTTGCGCTCGAGGTGTTGACCATTGGCCGCATACAGTACACCTCGGTGTTACCTTGCTTAATGGCAGCCCTTATTGGCGATGCCACCGTAGCTGCATGGGGCGTACACCATACCCCTTATCATATCCGCTTTTTTACTACCGGGCAAACGTTTTGGGGCAACCACCTCAATATTGATTTCTGGTTGCTGATTAAAGTAATTATTGCTTCGGTGCTATTCGGGATGACCGCCTATCTGTTTGCTCAAGCCGTACATGGCGTAAAAAAAGTGGTAGGGTTATTCATCAAATCAACCTGGCTTATCCCGGTAGCGGGTGGGGTAATTATAATTTTGCTTACGCTCATTTTGGGCAAACCGGATTACCTGAGTTTAGGTGTTGATGCCGAATATCCCGGCGCCGTAACCATAGTATCGGCCTTTGAGCAAGACGGTGCACATTTTTTCAGTTGGTTATGGAAGTTGATTTACACCGCAATAACACTGGGTACCGGCTTTAAAGGCGGCGAAGTGACACCCCTGTTTTACATAGGTTCTACTCTGGGTAATACCCTGGCCAACCTGCTTAATGCCCCGGTAAGTTTGTTTGCGGCCTTGGGTTTTATTGCAGTATTTGCCGGCGCTACCAATACACCACTGGCTTGTACGCTGATGGGTATCGAATTATTTGGCAGCGAGCATGCACTGTTTTTTGCAGTAGCCTGCTTTACCGCTTACTTTTTCAGCGGCAGCAAAGGCATTTACAGCGCACAGCAGACCGGTGTTAATAAATACAGCTTCTTTAAAACTTGACCAGCTTTATTGAGGCACATTTTTAACTACCTGCTCTTTAAGCAACTGCACCCATTGCCCATACATTTTTCCGGAAGGATGCAGGCCATCGGCAGCGGTAAGTGATGCATCTGTTTTTGCCACACGCGAGATGGGGGTAATATTAATGTAGCTTACTCCTGCTTTGGTAGCCTCCTGCTGATTGATGGCGTTGTAGGCATCTATCTCATTTCCGATTTGGTTGGCATCCTGACCGGCAGCAAATGGTGTTACGCCCCAATCGGGGATAGACAAAACAAACACATGTTTAGCATTGCCGTTAGCATAGGACAGGGCGGTGTTTAACAGTTGCACAAACTCGGTGCGGTAAGTATTTATATCATAATGCCGATATTGGTTATTAACGCCAATAAGTAAAGTAACGATGTCAAACTTTTGCGTTATCGCCCGGCTTTTAATGGCACCAATTAGTTCGTCGGTAGTCCAGCCGGTGCGAGCTACAATAGTGGGATTAGCAACTTTGTAGTTTAACTTATTGAGTTCTGCACTTAATTGGTAAGGAAACGATTGCTCGGCCGGAACCGACTCTCCTATGGTATAAGAATCGCCCAAAGCCAGGTAAGTAAGCGACTGGTTATTCGCTGAAGTAGTTGTTTGTGTGGTTGCTGGCATATCTTCTGCGCCTTTATCAGTACAGCTTAATAGTACTACGCTAAGCAGTAACAGTTTTACTATTTTCATCGGTAACCTCCATACCAAACTGTACGAAAATTTCGCGCTTCAGGATTTCTTTTACTTCATTTATATCTACCTCGCGGCCCAATTCGTTCTGTAAGGAGGCAACAGCTTTGCCTTCAATACCGCAAGGTACGATATGGCCAAAGTAACTTAAATCGGCATTTACATTTAATGCCAGCCCGTGCATGGTTACCCAGCGGCTGCAACGTACACCCATAGCACAAATTTTTCGGGCCTTTTCATTATCAGCATCAAGCCATACACCGGTATAGCCCGGGTAGCGGCCTGCTTTAACGCCATAATGCGCCAGTGTTTGTATCACGGCTTCTTCAAGCGTGCGCAAGTAAAGATGAATATCCGTAAAAAAATTGTCCAGGTCTAAAATAGGATATACCACCAACTGTCCCGGACCATGATAGGTAATATCGCCGCCACGGTTAATCGGGTAATATACCGCCTGGTGCTCGGCCAATCCGGCTTCGTCCAGCAACAGATGTTCAGCCTTGCCGCTTTTACCTAAAGTGTATACGTGCGGGTGCTGGCAAAAAACAAGATAGTTGGGCGTTTTGATGTTATCGGCTGTCTCCCCCCCGTTAATTGCGGCCACCTGACGGTTGCGTATTTCGGTTTTCAGTTGCACACTGGCACCAAACAGTTGTTCCTGCCGGTCCCAGGCTTCTTTGTAATCAATCAATCCCCAATCCTGAATTTCAACCTGTTTGTTTTTCATGGCTTAGCCTTTTACGTAACCTATCATGTAATCCTCGTAGCGCAGATAATCAACCTGGTAGTTCAAGTCAATCCCTCCTTTTTGCAAATCTGCCTTTAAACTCCCCTCAGGTGCATACGCAAACGGGTGCAGTTTAATATGGTCTACAAACGAGACCTCTTTTTGCCCGTAACATTTGTAAATGGCCTCTTTGGCACACCAGCACACATATAAATGTTCAATCTTTTGATTTGGGTTGATAAAAGCCATTTCGGCGGGCCGTAAAAACTTGGGAGCAATGCGCTCCACCTTTTGTTTTACCAATTCAATGTCAATGCCTACCGGCCGGCTTTTGCTAATCATAACGGCAGCATAATCAAACGAGTGGCTTAGCGAAATCTGGTAGGGCATATTAAACAAATAGGGCTTACCATGGCTGTCTATCCGGCAATCGATGTACTGATCGGTGTTCAGCATGGTGCGCAGTAAAACCCGGGTACCTAACCAGTGTAAATGGCGTTTACCGTTGGCCAGTTGGTCTACATAACTTTTTTCCTGCTCGTTAAGCTGTAACTGGTGGTATAAGGTGTCGGCATCTTCCTCAATACGCCACAGGGCAATTTCGGTATCTTCGTCAACCTGCTTTCTGTATGCTATGGCCATAATAATTTACAAAAACAGAGCGCAAAATTAGCTTAAATAATTATAATTTAGACCCGGCAACCCGTCACGGCAAAATGATTTTATCTGATAAACGCATACTTGAAGAAATTGAAAAAGGCAACATCATTATTGAGCCGTTTAAACGCGAGTGCCTGGGTACCAATTCTTACGATGTACATTTAGGTAAATACCTGGCTACCTACCGCAACCGGGTGCTGGATGCCAAAGTTCATAACGAGATAGACTCCTTCGAAATACCCAAAGAGGGCTACGTACTGCAACCCGGCGTTTTATACCTTGGTGTAACTACCGAGTATACCGAAACCCATAAACATGTACCTTTTTTAGAAGGTAAATCGAGTACCGGCCGTTTAGGGATTGACATACATGCTACCGCCGGCAAAGGCGATGTAGGTTTTTGCAACACCTGGACGCTCGAGATATCGGTAGCTCAACCGGTGCGTATTTATACCGGCATGCCTATCGGGCAGCTAATTTATTTTGTAGTAGAAGGCGATATTGAAACGCTTTACAATACCAAAGGCAACGCCAAATACAACAACCCGACCACCCGGCCGGTTGAAAGTATGATGTGGAAAAATAAATTCTGATTTATGCGTTATTTACTTACAACTAAGTAATTTAACGCCACCTTTATTGTGGTAAGCCACTAACCTGCAATAAGGCAAAACACAAACAATACCATGAACTTTAAGAAACCTATCACCGGCCTTTTTATACTGGCTTTAGCTGTTATGGCTACAGGCTTTGTTGCACTGGACGACGACCCTATCCAGAAAATTGTATCTCAGTTAGAAAAATGGGTTGATGAACGACCGCAGGAGAAAGTATACCTGCAGTTTGACAAGCCTTACTATGCCGTTGGTGATAATATATGGTTTAAGGCCTATATTACCGTAGGTCCAGAACATAAACTTTCGGCCCTGAGCGGTGCGCTGAATGTAGAATTGATTAACGAGCAGGACTCAGTAAAAAAGTGGATTAAGCTGCCGGTAACCAGTGGTGTAACCTGGGGCGATTTTGCGCTAAGCGACACCCTGCAGGCAGGCAATTACCGTGTTAGGGCTTACACTAACTGGATGCGTAATGCCGGTGAGGGGTATTATTTTGAAAAGAGCATTGCCATTGGCAACGCAGGCAGTGATAATGTGTTTACCAAGGCTACTTACAGTTACAGCAAATTAAACAACGTACAAAAAGTAGATGCCAGCATCAATTTTGCTGATCTTGATGGCAGCCCTTATGCCGGCAAAGAGGTAAACTATGCGGTAAGAATCAACGAAAAACAGATACTTAAAAGTAAAGGGCAAACTGATGCACAAGGCAATTTGGCAGTAAGCTTTGTTAATGCTACAGGCGCAGCCGTATCATCAGGCAGTATTATTACACACATCAAAATTGCTGACAAAAAAACGGTAACTAAAAACATCAGCTTCAATTCGGTATCGGGTCAGGTTGATGTTCAGTTTTTTCCGGAGAGCGGTAATTTAGTCAACGGTATACGTTCAAAAGTTGCGTTTAAAGCGGTTGGGCCAAACGGGTTGGGCGTTGATATTAAAGGCGTAGTTACCGATAACAACAATAATGAACTGGCGGTTATTAACACCAAACACTTAGGTATGGGTGCATTTGCGCTAACACCCGAAGCCGGCAAAACCTATCAGGCTAAAATTACTTACCCCGACGGCTCTCAAAACACCATTGCGCTGCCCAAAGCACTTGACGCCGGTTACGTGCTTACTGTAAACAACAATGATACAGCCAGCATCAGCGTGCGGGTCAACTCAAGCAATATGAACAGTAAGGATGCTTACCTGATTGCCCAGTCGGCAGGCGTAGTTTGCTATGCAGCCCGCAATAAAGAAAGCAACGGCTCATTCGGAGCAACCATCCCGAAAAGTAAATTTCCGTCGGGCATTGTGCAGTTTACCTTATTCTCGGGCTCAGGCCAGCCGTTAAATGAACGTATCGCCTTTATTCAACGCAATGCTGACCTGTTGAAATTAAATATCAGTTCAGCCCCTACCTCTGCTCCTCGCGAAAAAGTAAAGATTAATTTGGATGCACGTGATAACAGCGGACAGCCTGTAGTAGGTGTATTTTCGGCCGCAGTCATCGACGAATCTAAAGTACCTGTTGATGAAGCCGCAGAAACCACCATTCTTTCGCACTTACTGTTAACCTCAGATATTAAAGGTTATGTAGAACAGCCTAATTACTATTTTACCAATACCTCTGCCACCACTATTGCCGATTTAGATAACTTGATGCTTACGCAAGGCTATCGCCGGTTTGAATGGAGCCAGATTATGAACAACCAGTTTCCGCCGATAGAATTTCCGGCAGAACAAAGCCTGCAGATATCAGGTACCATAAAAACATTGGGCGGTAAACCTATACCTAATAGCAAGGTAACCTTGTTTACTACCAGCGGCGGGGCCTTTATTTTAGATACTGTAGCAGATGCCCAGGGACATTTTGCCTTTAAAAACTTAATTTTTAAAGATAGCATCCGTTTTGTTTTGCAGGCACGCAACGCCAAGGGAGGTAAAAACGTAGACATTGTGCTGGATAAATCGCCGGAACAGGCTGTAGTTAAAGCGCGCAATGTACCGGCGGCCCAAAGTCCGGTAACTGCCAACTTGATAGCCTATCTTAAAGCAAGCAAAAAGCGGCTAGACGAAGAAGCGAAGTATGGACTGGGCAACCATACCATTGTGCTAAAGGAGGTGGTAGTTACCGAAAAACGGAAACCTTTGGTTCCGCACTCGTCCAACCTGAATGGCCCGGGTAATGCCGATCAGATTATTACCAGTGATATGCTTGGTAAATTGGGCTGCGCCACCATTGATCAGTGCCTACAGGGCCGGCTGCTTGGAGTAATTTTTCAGGGAGGCGTACCCTACTCAACCCGCAGCATGGGCAGACCTATGCAGATAATTTTGGATGGCGCTTATGTTGATGCCAGCTTTCTGACATCTATACCTCCTATGGATATTAGCAGTATCGAAGTACTGCGAACCATAGGTACTACTGCTATATATGGTAGCCAGGGCGCCAATGGAGTTTTGGTGATCAATACCAAACGCGGCGGAGAAATTACCGCCAATGCGTCTCAGATATACTCACCGGGCGTTATCACCTATACACCTAAAGGATATTATTCGTCAAGGCTGTTTTATGCCCCCAAATACGATGACCCGAAAACCAATGTGGCGGTAGCCGATTTACGCAGTACCATACATTGGATGCCTAATATTTTAACTAACGACAAAGGCAATGCCTCGTTCGAGTATTTTAACGCGGGCAGCAAAGGCACCTATCGTGTTGTGATTGAAGGTATAGACAGCGACGGGCACCTTGGCCGCCAGGTGTATCGTTATCAGGTTCAATAAAAGCCGGCTGTTTATTTATCGAAAGCGCTTACTGCGCTTTCGATAAATAAAACTTTTCCCAAAAATCTTCTGATTTGGTTAAGGCACTGCGGTCAAAATCTCCGCCGGAATTGCCGCCACGCATACCGCCACGGCCCATACCGCCACGACCACCACCGGCCATTCCCATACCGCCGCCCATGCCTCCGCGGCCCATACCACCACCCATGCGGCCACCGCCGCCGCCCATGCCGCCAAAATCACGCTCGGCACCACTACCACCAGACGGCCTGCTGATGCCGTTTACCTTAATGTTAAAGGCCCATTCGTTTTTGGCGACGTCATCAGCATCAAAAAATTTAAGGGGGATAGCAGCTTCATAAATCAGGTTGCCTTCTTCATCAAAATTTAGAGCTGCTTTAAAGCCATAGGAATTTGTAGTGGTGATGATATCGTAATCAATATCTTTAAAGCCTGTTACTTTCATACTACGCAATTGCGTGAGGCGGGCTTTGCGCATTTCATCGCGATTCATCCGTTCGTGGTCCTCGGACGAGGTACTGCCTTCGTCCGGTTTGGGCAATACCGGCATCTGGCCATTATTTTGTTCGGCTACCGGGAAGGTTAAGCTGTAAGCATCTTTTTTCTTACCCTTAGGGTTTACGCTCCAGGTTAAGCCTGCGCGCATGATACGCTCCTGCTCTGTACGGTCGTTAAAACGAATAGCCAGGTAAAGATTTTGGTTGTCGTTTGCCAGGGTATAATTCAGCTTTTTGTCGGGATTGTAGTAGCGTAGCGAGTCGCCCCAATCGTTGATGTTACCGTCAATAATAATTTTACCGGGCGCGGGTGCCATTTTACTGTCGTGTTGCCCGGATTGAGCAAAAGTGCCTGCGGCAACACTTAATAAAAGCCCAGCCGAGAATGAAAGTTTGCGTAGCATTGTAAAGAAAAGATTGTTTGATAAGAGTTGCGTTTACCGGTGTTAAATCCGGCTTAACTTTATGCACAAACTGCATTTTAACACTTTTATTATACTTTTTTAAGTAACTTTGTACTTACTATTATGCCAACTGAAGTACAGGAAGAAACGCTAACGCTTGAAGAAATATT
>CAJYSL010000163.1 GCA_913777515.1 uncultured Mucilaginibacter sp. | reverse complement strand
CGCTTTCGGCCGATAGCTGGAGCAATTGCTTCAAATCAAAACTTAAACCGTGGTAAATAAAATACTTTTTGAACCATTGCGGTCTGATTTGGTCGGCATTGTTCAGGAATAAACCCAGCGACAATACGATAATCAACGCCGACAAATGGTAAGACTGCCCGATGGCGTATACCAATATAAGAATGGCAATAATTAAAAAGAATTTAACGTGATGGGTGATGCGACCAATAAGGTAAAGCAACAACAAACAAGCAGCTAAGGCAAACGCCAGAATGGTAGTTAACTCAATACCCAGCTTGGCAAACGAGCCTACGCTAATATGTTTGTTGCCCAGCATAAAGTTAAACAACACCACGGTAAGGATATCCGAAAACGAGGACTCGTAAATAATAAACTCCTTTTTATGCTTAGTGATGCTCGAGGCCGAGGGTATGGCAATAGCCGAACTGATAACGCAGAACGGAATAGCATTAATAAAGCATAAATAATAGTCGCCGCCGCTTAACTGGTATAAAATCCAGGATATGGTAAAAGTGGTACAGAGCAGGATGATTAGCGCCGAGAAGAACGACTTTTTAATTACCGCATTTTTATCGGGTGTATACTTTAATTCTAAGGCGCCCTCAAACACAATCAATATCAAGCCGAGGGTGCCTAAAGTAGGCAGGATGCCCGAGAGATTAAATAAGTGAATATGAAAATAGTCGACCACCTGCCTGATGCTCACGCCCAAAAACAGCAGCAGCAATACCGAGGGTATTTTGGTTTTGCCGGCAATCAGGTCGAACAGGTATGAAAAGATGACCAGTCCGCTTAGTACAATTAATGTGGTATAAGTACTCAAATATCTTTCGTTTTAGAGGTGATTATCAAGTAAGCTTTAATGCTATTGCTAAGCAATATACTCGACAAACCTAAAAAAAGCCTAAAGGTTGGAGAAAATATCACACCAATGCCAGTATTATAAAATTAACAAAACCTAACGCATTATTAAAAGTTAGGCTTTTAGCTTTGGCAAAAATTATGGCAAACTTATTTTCAAACATCACTATAAAAGGCGTTGAGCTCAAAAATCGTATCACGGTATCGCCTATGTGCGAGTACTCGAGCCAAGATGGCTTTGCCAACGATTGGCACCTGGTGCACTTGGGTAGCATGGCTACCGGCGGTGCCGGGTTGATTATCACCGAGGCAACAGCGGTATCGCCCGAAGGGCGGATTACTTATGCCGATTTAGGCTTGTGGAAGGATGAGCATATTGATAAACTGAAACAGATAACCGGCTTTATTGAACAGCAAGGTTGCGTGACAGGTATACAACTGGCCCATGCCGGGCGTAAGGCCAGCCATGAAGTGCCATGGAAAGGCGGCAAGCAATTTACTGCCGACCACGATAATGGCTGGGAAACTGTTGCGCCAAGTGCCTTGGCCTTTACAGACGGCGAACAGCCACCAATAGCCTTGGATAAAGCAGGCATTGAAAAAGTGAAAGCTGATTTTAGAGCGACAACTTTACGTGCCGTTGAAGCCGGGTTTAAAGTGGCCGAAATACATGCTGCTCATGGTTACTTGCTACACCAATTTTATTCGCCTCTGAGCAACCAGCGTACTGACGAGTATGGCGGTTCTTTTGAAAACCGAATCAGACTGCTTTTAGAAGTAACTGATGTAGTAAAAGAAGCTTGGCCTGCTGACTACCCGCTATTTGTACGCATTTCGGCTACCGATTGGACCGAAGGCGGATGGAATATTGAGGATTCGGTAAAGCTGGCCGCCATTTTGAAAGAAAAAGGTGTAGATTTGATTGACTGTTCATCGGGCGGTAATGTGCCGCATGCTAAAATACCCAGCAATCCGGGGTACCAGGTTCCGTTTGCAGCGCAGATTAAAAAAGAAACAGGTATACTCACCAGTGCGGTGGGCTTAATTACCACGGCCGAACAGGCAAACCAGATTGTTGAAACCGGGCAAGCCGATTTAATTTTAATGGCGCGCGAGATGCTGCGCGACCCGCATTTTGCCTTGCGGGCAGCCCACGAATTGGGGCAGGACATACAGTGGCCGCCGCAATATGAGCGTGCGCAATGGCAGTAATCATCACAAAAAAAACAATTTTAACCTCAAAACTAATAACAAATTAAAAAACATGAAACGTACAGCAAAGGCACACTGGAACGGTACTTTAAAAGAAGGCCGCGGCGAACTTTCTACACAAAGCACTACTTTAAACAACACCCAGTACTCGTTCAAAACCCGTTTTGAGCAAGGTGTGGGTACCAACCCTGAAGAGCTAATTGCGGCTGCACATGCAGGTTGTTTTACGATGGCTGTTGGCGCAGCTTTAAGTCAGCAAGGTTTTACCCCCGGCGATTTAACTACCGCTGCGGTTTTAGATTTGGATATGAACAACCTGGTTATTACCGGTATCCATTTAGATTTACAGGCCAGCGCTATTGATGGCGTTTCTGAAGAGCAATTTAAAGCCGTAGCAGAAGATGCTAAAAAGAACTGTATCATCTCTAAAGCACTAAGCGTACCTTTTACCTTAAACGTAACTTACGGTTCAAAAGCATAATTTGCTGTTGAACCAATATCAATAATACCACGTTATTGTAATCAAATTAAAGAGCAGGCAATAATGTCTGCTCTTTTTTGTTATTAAGCTGTTTGTTTAACATCGCACATGACTCGTATCCGTACCTCTTTAAGCCTCATCATATCGTTAATCATCATAGGCTTCCTCATTTTCCTGTTCTTTTACATGAAGCACCAGTTTACC
>CAJYSL010000162.1 GCA_913777515.1 uncultured Mucilaginibacter sp. | reverse complement strand
GTAAGTTTACAATATATGGTTACCCGCACCATTTTCAGCTAATATTGGAGGTGATAGCAAATACTAATGCATACTACCCAATTTGATATTATTTACACAAGTACCGAAGCCGATAATCAACACCAGGCCACCGGCCAGCAACCACATCCAGCGCTGGGTTACCAGCGCGGTAATAATAGTAAACACAAAGTGTACAACCGAAATAAAGAAGGCAAGAATCAATCCCTCGGCAGGGTTGGCCAAAGCCGACAGTACGGTATAAGCAACAAAGGCCAGTAGGTTATATCCCAGTATCTTGCCATTCGTGTGGTTACCGGTGTCTTGTTTTGGAGGTTCGGGTGGGTTAATCATATGGCAATTTCGTTACGTAGGGTTTCGAGGTAGGCGGCTTTATCATCGCGGTAAAACAGGTTCATGGTTTCGAAAGGAATAATTTGCATGTCTTTGTTAACGATGTGCACACACGATTTCTTGATGGCGCGAACATCAAAATTATACGCATCAATAAAATTCATGATGATGACCCGGAACAGGTTTTCGTAACTTAAGCCGGGTGCCTCAATTTGCGGCAGGCAACACATAATGGATGCTAGGTGCTCTTGCGCCTTATCAACCGAGTTACCGGTGCTAAACATGTGCAACAGGTGCTGCTTTAACAGTTCGTCCTGCTCGTACACAATTGTATTTTTAGAATTGTCGAGCAAATCGTCCGGGTTAATCATCCTCGTGAGCGGGAAAACACAACCACCCGCTTTCAAGGCATACCCCATCACCAGGGCGTCGGGGTTACAGGGTACAGGTAGTAAATCCTGTTCAGTAAAAATGCTGGTTTGGTCTAATATAGCCTGCCTTACTTCGGTAAGTGTATAGCGGTCGGTAGCCGGGTTAAAGTTGTCCAGTCGGCCGGCTTGTTGCGTGGGTTGCAAGGTTACTCCGCGTACGCAACGCTGCTGCAAGGCGTACTCTATAATCTCCCCTATCTCATCGGTATTTAGTCCCTTTTGCAGGGTAACCACCAATGTGGTAGACAGGTTGTACTTGTTCAGGTTGGCAATAGCTTTAGCCCTCACCTCGCGCAGGTCAACGCCGCGAAGCTTTTCGAGCGCTTCCTTTTTAAAAGAATCAAACTGCAGGTAAATTTCGAAGTCGGGCATGTAGGTGGCCAGTCTTTTAACAAACTCTTCGTCTTTGGCTATGCGGACACCGTTGGTATTGACCATCAGGTGTTTGATGGGTTTGCGTTTGGCAATATCAAGTATTTCAAAAAATTGCGGATGCAAAGTAGGCTCACCGCCACTGAGCTGCACCACGTCCGGTTCACCTTCGTTAGCTACTATCACGTCAAGCATCTGCTCAATTTCGGCCAAGGTGCGATGCCGGCCGTAGTGTGGCGATGACATAGCGTAGCACGTAGGGCAGGTTAAATTGCAGCGGTCTGTAACCTCAATAACAGTGAGGCACGAATGCTGCTCGTGGTCGCGGCATAAACCGCAATCGTAGGGGCAGCCAAAGTGGGTAGCCGAATTAAACTTTAACGGCATTTCGCTGCGCTTGGCGTAGTTGCGGCAGTTTTTATAATACTCTACATCAGTGGCAATCAATACTTTTTCGGGCCCGTGATGCCGGCAATTTTTGAGCATGTAAACATTATCGTCTTCAAATACAATTTTGGCATCTACCCGCCGCAGACAAGTTGAGCAAATGCTGATGGTAAAATCATAATAGATGTACGGGCGTTCAGGCATAGGTTGTTGATATTTTTGAGGGATAGATAAATACTTTGTAATAATAGATTAACCCGACAAGGCAAGCTAACTGCAAAACCGATAAACCGAAGTTAAAAAAATAAGCGGGCTTTATAAATTCGATAAAAAAACGAAAGCTCAGGTAAGCTACCATCATGAGCTTAAACCGGAACCCATTGGCCAAGCGATGCCTCCTTTCAAACAGCTTTAAGCTGATACCGAGCAGCAACCAGAAAACAATTTCATAAAGGTTAGTAGGATGCCGGTAAATGCCATCTCCAAAATTGATGGCCCAGGGCAAACGGCTGGCAATGCCATAAGTACCATCTTCGAGCCCGGCCAAAAAGCAACCCGTCCGGCCAATCATCATGCTCAGGATGATGGGATATACCATTAAATCGCCGGATGATGCTTTAACCCCTATCTGTTTCTTCATCAACTCAACACCCAAAAGCCCTCCAAGCAATCCGCCAATGATGGTGGTATTACCCATAAAATAAATCCAGTCGGCATACCGCAGCTTGGGCGGATTTTCGAGCACACCTAACAGGTGTGAGCCTAAAAAAGCACCCGCTGCAGCACCCAAAAAAATAAGCAGGCGGTGCCCATCGCTAATGGGGTCGTGCTGGTGCTTTCGTAAATACAAATAGTAACGATACCCGATAAAGTAAGCCAGGGTTTCGCATAAAAAATGCACCGGGATAACCGACTGACCTATGTTTATATTGACAGGGAAATGCAAGTGAAAGGGTTTATAATGACGGAGTACAATATCTTATTTTTAACTCAAAACACACCAACAACTTAAAACAAAACGCCTCACCAGCGTATGGCTGGTGAGGCGTTTGATTAAACTCTGCAGACTAACCTTAGGCTTTCTGCACTTTTTGCTGGCGGAAACCATGGTGACCATGCCGCTCTTTTGCCATTTTTTTGAAAGCCGATTTTTGGTCTTCGGTTAAAGTAGCCACAAAAGCTTTGCGGTCGGCTTTACGCGCTGCTTTATTAGCTGCCATAGCATCTTTTTGTTGCTGGGTAAATGTACCGGCCAATTTTGCCTTACGCTCTTTGTGGGTAAGCGCTTTATCTTTTAAAATAGCTTTCTGGTCGTTATTCAAGCTGGCTACAAATGCCGTGCTGGCAGCTCTTTGCTTCTGGTGGTTTTCTTTCAGCATTGCCTTTTGCTTGTCGTTCAGCAACGCCCTGAAGGCATGATGTTCTTGGCGATGCACCGTTTTCAAACTATCGACGCCTTTTCTGACCTGAGCATTTGCACCTACCGAAAATGCAGCGGTAATGAGGGTTGCTATGGCTAATGATTTTATTGACTTCATCATCGTTTCTATCGTTTTAATTTTAATACTATGATAGATGTAAGTTGCGCCTGATGGTTTAAGTAACATTTTTGTGGTGCATCAGCTAACCATTTTTCCGACTGACGCTTCCAATAATTAAACTTAAAAGAAAACAAGTTTCATTAAAATTTATTTTCAATGAGACACCATCAGTTTGAATTATGAAAAATACAGTAAAATTAATCATCCTATCTGCCGGCTTGGCTGGTACTATGGCAGCTTGTAAAGGTGGCGCGAGTGGTGAAGGACAAGACTCTACCATGCGCGACCGCGACCGTATGGATTCAATCTCAGCTTTAGAAAGACAGCGCGGCGTTATGGCGGCAGATTCTAACTCGGCAGAAAAAGCCAGGCAGGATTCATTAAATGCCGACTCGACTAAACGTTAAAGATATCAGTATTGAAGTCATCTACTGATAGTCCGGTAGATGACTTCAGTTTAGCCTAATTGCCTTTTACATGCGTAAGCAAAACTATTTAACATAAGTAAAGTTGTATTTATTGAAATGATAACTAAATGTCTGCTCTATTTTTTCATATCGATGACTTACCGTTGATGGTGATTCCTGATACGCAGGCTCACCTGAACGGGCATACCGTAATTACCTATACTTACAGTATATTTAAAGATACCGGGCGTGCGGCAGCCGAACTCGAAAAATCTAAAAGCGGCGAACTTCATTTAACCAAGCACAACGACCCGGACTACATGGGTTATATTACTTTTGAAGACCCCGGAAAACTTTTTACCTACACCGCCGACGGTAAGGAAGATTTAACAGCCGACCAGGTTGAACAAG
>CAJYSL010000161.1 GCA_913777515.1 uncultured Mucilaginibacter sp. | reverse complement strand
TCATTTCGGCATCAGCTACCGGGTATTATAGTAACCGGGGCAACGAGTTACTCACCGAAAGTAGCGTACCCCTGCACGATTTTTTAGCCACTTGCTGTATTGAATGGGAAAAAGCGGTTGATGAAGGTAAACAATTAGGTCTGCCTGTTACCAAATTCAGGACCGGCGTGGTGCTTACCACCGGCGGAGGTGCACTCCCACCTTTAGCGCTGCCGGTAAAATTTGGGGTAGGTACCGTGTTGGGCAACGGCAAACAGTACATACCTTGGATACATCTGCAAGATGCCGTGAACATGTACCTGCAAGCCCTTGAAGGACAATTACCGCCCGATGTGTATAACATGGTTGCGCCGAATCCGGTAACTAACCAGCAACTTACCAAAGCCGTCGCCCGGCAATTGCGCCGCCCTTTGTGGTTGCCTAACGTTCCGGCATTTGTGCTGAAACTCATTTTTGGCGAAATGAGCCTGGTAGTACTGGGCAGCACGCGCGTATCTGCAGAAAAAATACAAAGCCGCGGCTTTCAGTTTAAATACCCTACAGTTGAAGATGCTTTAAGTAATATTTATGGATAAACCTGCTATCTCCTTATTTTGGTTCAGACGTGATTTGAGGCTGCACGACAATGCCGGCCTGTACCATGCCTTAAAAAGCAAAAATCCGGTGCTTTGCCTTTTTATATTTGATAAAGATATTTTAGATAAACTGGAAGACCGCGATGATGCTCGGGTTACTTTTATTCATCAAACCATCCAGAAATTACGCAAAGAACTTCACAAGCACCATAGTAGCCTGCTGATTAAATACGATAAGCCGATGCATGCCTTTAAAGAAATTTTAAAGGAATATCAAGTAGCGGAGGTTTACACCAATCACGATTATGAACCATACGCCAAAGAACGGGACACGGCTATTTGTGAAATGCTGCAAAAGCAGGATATAGCTTTCAAAACCTACAAAGACCAGATTATTTTTGAGCGGGACGAGGTATTAAAAGACGACAAGAAACCTTACACGGTATTTACGCCTTATAAAAAAAGATGGCTAAAAACGGTTAAGGATTTTTACCTGAAATCGTATCCTACCGAAAAGTATTTTAAAAATCTGCTTAAAACCAAAGAACTGCCCGAAGTTACCCTGAAGCAAATGAAGTTTACGGAAAGCGAAGTGCAGTTTCCGGAGATGGAGTATGATCATATCATAGATGATTATGCCAAAAACCGTGATATTCCGTCTAAAAAAGGCACGTCGCATATTGGCTTGCATTTACGATTTGGCACTGTAAGCATCCGCGATGCCGCACGTACCGCGTTTGACCGCGAACAAACCTGGTTGGGCGAGCTGATATGGCGTGAGTTTTACATGATGGCTTTAGACCATTTCCCTGATACGGCCAGCCATGCATACCGCCCGGCTTTTGACCGCATTGCCTGGCGTAATAACGAAAAAGAATTTAAAGCCTGGTGTGAGGGTAAAACCGGCTATCCACTGGTAGATGCCGGCATGCGTGAATTGAACACTACCGGCTTTATGCACAACCGGGTACGCATGGTTACTGCCAGTTTTTTAGTAAAACATTTATTGATTGACTGGCGCTGGGGCGAACATTATTTTGGCCGCAAACTTTTAGATTACGAGGCCTCTACCAATATAGGCAGCTGGCAATGGATAGCAGGCTCAGGTACGGATGTGATGCCTTACTTCAGGGTGTTTAACCCTGAGGCGCAGCAAAAAAAGTTTGACCCTAAAATGGAATACATAAAAAAATGGGTGCCGGAATTTGGTACAGACCAATACCCGGAACCCATTATCGAAAATAAATCCGGCAAAGAACGCGCCCTGAAAACGTTTAGGGCTGCGGTTGCCAAATAAAATTAGTTGGTTACACTTACTACGTTGATACCGTAGCGTAAGCAGCTAAACGTAGGTATAGAAACTGCTGCTGCGCCTGTGGCTGATGTAGTAGTTTGAGGTGTTATACCATAAGCTAACCTTGATGGTATCAGTAAATCCACTTTAGCGCCGGATGTAAGGCCTAATAAACCTTCCTGAAAGCCGGCAATAACGGTTTGCATATCCAAAGCAGTACCAACATTGGTGCTGCTTTGGTCATCATACTGACCAAATACGTTATTATTTAATAAATATCCCAAATATTGCACGTTAACGGTTGAGGTGGCCGTAACAGCGGTTGTACCGGTACCCGCCTGTCCAACTTTGATGTATAAACCGGAGGCTGTCTTGGTGTAAGAGTTGATGTTGATGTTATTAGCCGTACAATAATTCCGGATAGATGAATCATCATAAGCGGCCATGGCAGCGGTATTATCGTTATCTAAAACGTTAATGGTATAATCTAAACTTGCATTGCCCGGCAAACGGCTACTTCCTGATGTGGTACCATTTACACCATAAGCCAAACGCGACGGAATTAGAAAGCGGGCAGACGTCCCCTTATTTTTGATGACGTCATGTATTGCCATCATCAAACCTTTTGGAGAAATTAATCCCACAGCGGTATAGTTACGCCCGGTTATCGTATCGGCCATAATAAACTTACCATCTAAAGACCTTAATGTATAAATATAGGCTATACGGGTATCATAAGCCAACGCAGCGCCCCGGCCCTGGCGGGTAACCTGGTAATATATGCCCGAGGTGTCACCACCAACAGTATCACGTTTCATAGACGAGAGTACGTTGGCTGCAATGTAATCTTTAATCTGGTTGCTATCGTAGGTTTTGATATCAACATCATTACCACTTTTGCGGCACGATACGATAGCCATTATAAAAAGTAAAAAAAGCGCTGAATAAGTTTTTTTCATTTAAAATCAGTTCGTTACATCAAATATTTCAATGGTAAAATCGAGTATGGCATTAGCGGGCAAGCCTAAACCCGGCTGTGCATAAGGCCCGTACCCATGTCTCGATGGAATAATCAGTCTGATGATTCCTCCTTTATTTACCTGTCCTTTTAAAATTCCAATTTTCCAGCCCGACAGCGCCTCACCCAGTTTAAAAGATGGATGGATGCTATCCGTCTGTGCAAATATCTTACCGGAGGTTAATTGCTTACCGGTATAGCCTACAGTTACACTGCTCGATAGGCTGTATAAGGTGTTTACCTGTCCTTGTTTGATAACGATTGCTTTGACACCCGATGTATCATTAGCAGTAGCAGCTACCACCTTAAGATTATTCTCCCTGATATACTGATCTATGATATCGTCATCAATCTGCTTTTGATTACTATTGATAACTGCCGGGTCGCTCACTTTTTTACAAGCAGTGAAAAGCATCACGCAACAGCAAAACACTAATAACCTGTTCATCACCTTATTATTAATCGGCAAATTTACTTTTTTAAAAAACAAAACGGGCAGGTTAACAAATTTTAACATTTACAATGCAATATATGTCGGCAGCTGCAGGGTTACCGCCTTGTCATTAGCTAAACGTTATGTTCGGGATTATAATCTAAGGTAAGCTGATTTATTTTTTTGAGTGCGTTGGTAAGGTGTTGTTTTTCCTTATCATTGATATGCTCGTTTAGATAAGCATTGAACTGCTTAACAATGGTGCGGGCCATTTGCCGCTTTTGTTTACCCAAGTCGGTAAGATAAATTTTAACAGAACGCTTATCGCCGGCGTTTGATTGCCGGTAAATCAAATCCATTTTTTCGAGCTGACTGAGCATGCGCGACAAACTGGTTGATTTTAAACCCAGCAAAGCGGCCACCTGCGAAACGGTTGTTCCTTCTTTTTCGTCGATATTAATCAGCACGTAACCGATAGACTGCGTAATGCCAAAATCGGCAACCAACTGGTTATAGCGGTTGGCCATATTTTGCCAAACAATTTTCAGCAAGTAGTCAATAGTTTCGTGATGATGTTTCACAACGCCAAAGTATGTAAATTAAGTTAATTAAAGCAGCCTATTCGTCTGCACAAGATAGCAGGGCCTTGAAACCTGCTTTGGAAACGGGAATTCAGTATCGGATATTATAAAAACCGGCAATTTATCCAGATTATCCATTTTGTGATAAATTACCAACCGGCTTTGGTGTCATCACCCCTCGGGTCAGCGCCGCCGGTTAGTCCTTTTGGCGTAACTACAATGGCATCTACCCTGCCTATATTGCCTCTTGTCGTAATTTTATAACCTTTTTGCTGCAGTTTTCTTAGCACAGTTTCATTCAATGCATTGTTTTCTATCATCACCTCATCAGGCAACCATTGATGATGAAAGCGTTTCGAACTTACCGCTTGCTGAGCATCCTGGTTAAATTCAATAACATTCAATATCGTCTGAAACACCGACGTAATAATGGTTGACCCGCCCGGAGTGCCTACTACCATAAACAGCTTTTCGTTTTTTTCGAGTATGGTCGGCGTCATGGACGACAGCATGCGTTTACCCGGCTGTATGCTGTTGGCTTTACCACCAACCAAACCATACATGTTGGGCACGCCAGGCTTAGAACTAAAATCGTCCATTTCATTATTCAGTAAAAAGCCTGCGCCTTTTACAAATATTTTATTCCCGAACGACCCATTGAGCGTGGTCGTGATGGATACAGCATTACCCTGCCCATCTACAATAGAATAATGTGTAGTTTGGTCGCTTTCGTAACCGGCAAAGCTACCCGGCTTTATGCTACTGCTTGGGGTAGCTTGCGCCCAGGTAAAATTAGCCATCCGGCCGGTTATGTAAGCCGGATTCAGCAAACTATCTACAGGCACTTTATAAAAATCAGGGTCGCCCAGGTATTTAGAGCGGTCGGCATATACCCTGCGTTCGGCCTCGGTGATTAACTGTACGGTTGTATCCTGGTTATGCCCCCAACGGCTCAGTGAATAAGGCTCAACACTGTGCAGCAATTGCAACAAAGCAATCCCACCACTTGACGGTGGCGGCATAGTTATTACTTTATACTGCTTGTATTTTCCCACAACCGGTTTGCGCCATACCGAATGATAGTTATCTAAATCAGCCTGCGTAATCAAACCCTGTCCGGCTTTCATTTCGTTCGTAATTTGTGCGGCAACTGCTCCTTCGTAAAAGCCCGACCGGCCTTTATCGCGTATCAGGGTTAATGTTTTGGCTAAATCTTCTAACACCAAAATATCGCCGGCTTTCCAGGGTGTTGCTTTGGCGAAGTAGTTGGTGCGTTCCGAGTTCAGGCGGCTAAAATCAGCCTGATTATGGTTTAAATCATTTGCCAGGTGTTCGGTCACCTTAAAGCCTTTGTGGGCCAAATCAATAGCAGGTTGTACCAGCATTGACCAAGGCAACTTACCATATTTTTGATGCGCCTGTACCATACCATCAACCGAGCCGGGTACTCCAGCGGCCTGGTGGGTATATAAACTTTTATTGGGGATGACATTGCCGGTAGCATCCAGGTACATCTTTTCGCTGGCCATGGCCGGTGCCTTTTCCCTGAAATCGAGTGTTGCTGCCTGCCCTTTAGCCGAACGGTAAACCATAAAACCACCGCCACCGATGTTGCCGGCCTGGGGCAAGGTTACAGCCAAAGCAAACTGTACAGCCACAGCGGCATCTACAGCAGTACCTCCTTTTTTCAATATAGCTAAACCGGCCTGTGCAGCATCGGGATAGGCGCAAACTACCATGCCTTTTGCATACGCACCTTCTGACTGCTGCGCTTTGAGTATACTGAATGGATGTACTGTAAAGACAATAACAGCAGTAACCTGAAAGGCAACAAACAATAGTTTTTGACGAATAAGTGGTGGGCAATACATTTTACTAAGTTAAGTATCAGGTTAAACTAATGTAAATATTGGTAGTCAAAAACTCCAAAATTTTATCCGGAGATGCAGGGTAAAATGGCAAATTTCAACTTTTTTGAAAACTGTGGCGGCATAAAACACGACATTTGCCGTTACTACTAAAATCACATTTATGAAAAAAACAGCTCTATTACTGATTACGGCAGCATTTTTTATGCTGTTTCAGCAAAAGGCAAATGCTCAATTGTATCAAGGTGCAGTGGGATTAAAGTTTGGCGGTTATGAAAATGGTATTACCGGCAAATACTTTTTAGACAAAAGCGCAGCAATCGAGGGCATCCTGGGTTTCCGCTCTAAAGGATTGGTGGTTACCGGTTTGTATGAAATACACCAGACAGCTTTCAATGTACCAGCGCTTAAGTTTTACTACGGTGGCGGTGCCCACATAGGCAGTGTAGGCAGCGGATATTACAAACGTTACAACGGCGACGACGAGTTTTATGATAAAAGCAGCCTTTTGATTGGTGCCGACGGTGTATTAGGTCTGGAATACCTAATTCCGCAAAGCCCGATAGCGGTAAGCTTAGACCTCAACCCACGTATTGAGTTAGGGCGCGGTCCGTATTTTGATATCGCCCCAGGACTGGGTATCAAATATGCCTTTAAATAAGAAAAGCATTGATTGATGATAAACGAAGAAGGCCGCCTTGATAAGGGCGGCCTTCTTCGTTTTAGTTATTTGAATTATTCATCAGTTCAATATATCCTAACCGCTGTAAATTCTTTTTATTTCACGACGATAATTTTAGCGGTATATACTTTAGTGCCTATTTGCAGCTTTAACACGTAATTGCCCGGCAGTAAACCGGCAACGCTGAAGCCGGTGCTGTAGTTACCCGCAGGTATCCGGCCATTGTCGTTACTGTAAACCACCTTGCCCAGCATACTTACGATGGATATGGTCAGGTTGTCGGCCGCGGGGCTAACAAAGGTGACATGCAAATCTGCACTGGTAGGCACCGGGTATACCGATAGTTTAATTTCGGCAGGCGTACTAGTGACGGCATCGGCTTTAATGAAGGTATAAACGGGCGATATAGCCGTACAACCCGTGACCAGCGTATTTTTTAATTGATAATTTCCGCTTTGTACTGGCACATAGGTTTGGCCGGTGGCACCTGGAATCAATACATCGTTTAAATACCACTGGTTAAAGGCGGTAAAGTTGGAAACCAGCGTATTTCCGTTTTGCTTAATCATTGGGCTCATTACACTTACCGGTACCCTGGTTGCTGAGGCACAACCCGCGCTGGTTACCTGCATATTATAAAAATAGTAATAAAAACTCCGGTAGGCCGTAGTGTCTGACGGATTACTGGCCGACGTAGCGTTATTGCCTACAATGCTGAATATGCTGTTTCCGAAAGGATAGCCGGTTACATTACCATTACTACGATAGATAGTTGCACCGTTGGCATAAGCTACGCTGATTAAATAAGTTCCGGCGTTGGGCAGCAGCAAGTTTAAGTTATACACCTGTCCCTGGTCGGTTAAATCGTCCGCCTGTGCACCGGCAGCGGGTGGGTTACGGGTGGCGGTTACATTGAGCGTGGTACGCGATACTTCCTGCCCGTTGGCATTGGTTACCGTAAAAGTAAGCCGCCCCGAATTACCAATGTATAACCGGGCACTTTGTATTATCACCGGTGTTTTGGTAACTACTCTAACCGAGGGTGTAAATTGGCCGTAAGTACCGCTGAAAGCGCTTTTAGTAGCCGGCCCAACCGTGGCACTAAAGTCTCCGATACCGGCATAATACATATTGTTAACAGGTGCAACTTTGGTAAACGCGTTTTGCCCGGCGGCAATAGGCACACCACCCGTTGGCGTAGTATACCATAGTAGGTTACCATCGCCAGAGCCGGTGAGCAAGTATTGCTTGGTATCATCGCAATAAGTAGCCATCAAATCGGTGGGTACAGGCACTGAACCTATCACTACCGAAGCCGTAACCTGATTATTACTGGACACCATATCATTAGGCAAATTAGTGGTAGCCGTTAAGGTGTATGATGCGCCTGCAACAGTAGTGTAAGTACCACTGAGCACAAAATCATCCTCAGCAAACTGGCTCAGGGTTCCGGTGTAAGTTTCAGTAATGGTAGTTACCGGTCCGCCGTTGGCTGGTGTGATAGTTACTGTTACGGGGATATTACTTACCTCACTGGTACCAAAGTTTTTGAGACGCACGCTTATCCTCGAATTACCTGCACAACCACCGCCGATAGCACTGTTACTTACGGCTATGGGGCCAACATCGCGGGTAGGCAGTAAAAACTGAACGCGGTAATCCTGTGTCTCCCCTTTATTGTAACTGCCACAAGGCACTATGGTCGATGCATCGTCGGTTTCCACCAACACCACCCTCATCAAACTGTAATTGCCGGGTACTACTGAGGCCGGTACCACAATATTACCGGTGTAAGTTCCCGTTCCGTTAATAATACTGGTAACAGCTGCTAATTCATTCACCGGGTCTAAGGTGCCATCGCCGTTCCAGTCAACAAAAATTTTGGCCCGCTTGTTAAAGTTACCTCCGCAGGTACCCAGTGTTATGCTGAATGGATAAGTACGCCCCTGCTCTAATAAGGCAGTAAGTGATGTATAGCTGCTATAAGAAGTACAACCTGCTGCCGGTGTATTGTTGATGTTAGAAAGCGTAACATTGTTAATCCGCGAATCGGCGTTAGATACAGGAGACGATGAACAGTAAGCCGCTCCCCCTACACCGGTAACTACCAGCGAAAAAGCCTGAGACCCGCCCTGAAGCGTTCCTTTATGCGATACCGTGATTGTATACTGCTTGCCCGGAACCGCATTTTCGATATAAACCTGCTCCACGTTATCCCGAATATTGTTGCCGCGTGTTGCAGAAATTCCGGGTGTAAGCGGATTAAGCACCCAGGCATTATAGGTTGTGGTTCCGTCCGATACTACGATATCTAAATCGTTAATCAGTTTAATAGTACGGTCGTTCACTGTGCCATCAGGAGCAACGGTAGCCGGTGGATCTATCCAGGCAATGGTGGCTACTAATGGGCCGTTACCTGATGCTATGATAGTACCCGCGTTAAAAGATTGTCCCTGGTTGAGCGTATTTTCACTGACAATGCTTTTGCTGCCGCGGTCGGTGATAGCTTGTACCGCTTTGCTCATATCCAGTACGCCCCAACCAAACATATAATCGGGTCCTACGTTGCCTGCATCAAAAGCGGTGTGGCATACCAAGGCCTTCAACGTAGCCGAGCGCATAAAAGCACCATTGTTACGTTGCGCCCAAAGCTCCTGTAGCAAATACAATGATCCTGTCACATTGGGGGTAGACATTGAAGTGCCCGATAATGTCAAGTAGGATGTTGGACTATTGCTCCCGGTAGATAATACCGCATCACCATCGCCGCAGATGTCAGGTTTGATACGACCGTCATCGGTAGGCCCCAAACCACTGAACGAGCTTACCGTAACCGAGCCACGCGAAGTAGGCCCGTAAGGTAGTTGGTTGATGGCGCCTACTGTAAGCACGTTTTTAGCTACGGCGAATCCGGGTATAATATCGTAACTGTTGTTACTGCTGATGTTGTTGCCCCTTATCTTACTCACCAGGTTGCCGTTAGCATCATAGCCATAGTACGTTTGGCCAACTGCCGGCCCGTTATAGGCACGGCTATTACCAGCCGCCGTAACAATTAAATAATTTGGCGCATTAACCGACACCTGGTCAACGCTTCTTGATTCGCTGTCGTAATAGCCAAACTTATAGTCAACCGTATCGGTCGGGTTACCGTACCACTCCCACCGCGACTGGCTATCATCATAGTTCCAGCCGGCCAGTACGCCGTACGAATGGTTAGAGAGCAATAAACCGGAGGCAGCGGCGGTTATTTCGGCTATGTCGCTGTTGAAATCGTAAGACTGTAGTGTGGCTGCATTAAACGCCATGCCCTTTGCCGGTGCATAAACGCCTTTGGCAACGAGTGTACCCGCTACGTGCGTGGCATGCTGGTCAACTGCAGCAGAAGCATTACGCAGGGTAATAGTTTTACCGGAAAACTCCTGGTGAGCAGTATATACCGACCCACCATCCCACATCGCCAGCCTGTTATTTAAAAAAGTACTCGAGCCAGATAAATTAAGGCCTAATATTCCGCCCGGCTGCACGGTGTTAGTGCGCGTGGTAGCAGCAGCCGTGGTGTTGTTGTAAGTTCTGTAATAAATGGGGAAACCTAATGCGGTTACTCTTTGCAGGGCAATTAAACTACCATCCTGGTTTTGCTTGCGGGTAAACCAGTTTTTTTGCGGAGCGATGCTCAGCGCCTTTTGATAGTCAACGCTGTAGGCTGTAGTGAGCCGGGCAGCCATATCGTCGAGGCTGGATTTTTGTGCGCTGGTTACCAATGGCTTTTGCGCCAAAGCGCTCAAAACCGATGTACATAATAAGAAGCTGATTATTTGTTTTTTTCCAGAAAGGTTGATGCCCATCGTATCGTGATTGCCGTTAGGTTATATGCGGCAAATATTGCGTAATTTAAATAATATCCGGCAACATTTATGGCTAAACCTTTGTACTATTGGTAAACCCCTGCTATAACACTACCTATATGTTTAAGATTAACTTTCGGGCACCCAATAATTCTATGGTATTGGCAGCTACGTTGCTTGCAACGATATCATGCAAAACCTTAAAACCTGGCACTTCATCAAATATAAAACAAGGTATTGAAGGGTACATTTACGAACTAACCGGTAACCAAATGCCGATGAAAGGCAAACCGGCCGGCAGTAACAAACATGGCGTAAAGCGCGTAGTATATTTTTATCAGGCAACTACGTTGCAGCAGGTTCAAGGAAACACTCCGCTTTTTGATAAAGTGAATACGCCGTTGGTACTCAAAATCATGAGTAATGCTGACGGACGATATAAAGTTAGTTTACCGGCCGGCAAATACTCGATTTTCGTCAAAGAAAACGACAAACTCTTTGCCGCCGAAACTGACGGGACAGGTATTTTAAACCCGGTTACCGTGACGACCGATAAAATTACCCGTCGCGACATTACGATTACAGTTAACGCAGCTTTTTAGCTCCACAATAATGTTAAACTGAATTTAAACTGTCTTACATCACAGAACCTCACAAAATCAAAAAGGGTATGCCTCGAACAGGTATACCCTTTTATTATCATCAAATGCTGTAGTATTAGTTATTGGTTACCGGCAATCTTTTAAAAATATCCTCAACAATTTTTGGTAACTGTGCAATTACTTTTTGAGGGTCACGGCTCAATTCGCCGCTGCCATAGCCAATCCAAACGGGTTCTTTAGTACGGTTGTCTATCAACTCAATAGAAAGTACGCCTTCTTTAAAGTGCTCCTGAGTTGGATAGCCGTAACCACCTCCCCAACCCCAGCCTGGTCCCCATCCGCCATACATAAACGGACTGAAACGGTAACCCCAGCCCCAGCCAAGGCCCCAACCATAAAAGCCACCATAGTAAGGGGCATAATAGCTGGTACGTGTACCGCGGTCAACCAGTGTAGCATAGCGTACGGTTAAATCAGCATTACCATCCTGCAAGCTAAGGCCTTTACTTTGCAGACTGCTGATAGTAGCCTCTTTAATTTTTTGCATGGCTTGCGGGTTGTTGTAATAACGATTGTTATTTACATAATTTAACCGCGCACCTAAATCGCGCTTATCATTTAGCGGTCCATCTGGCTTTCTTTGCTTAAGCGTGGGGGCAAAAGTAAACGATTTGTACTGCCGCAAACTAATTTCATCGTTACCGGCGGTATAATACCTATAGCCGGTACCGCAGGCCGATAATGCTGTGATGATAACCAGCATAAGCCCTATATTAAGCAATTTTTTCATGATGTTTTTTGATTATAATATTAGACAACGCCGGCCGCTAAGGTTTAATGCGTTGCCTAATATTTTTTTGTTTATTTAACTTCGTTAAGCGGCAGTTTGCTTAATATACCATCCACCACTTTTGGTATATCATTAACGGCCTGTGCAGGGTTGTCAACCTCACCAATACCATAGCCACGCCATATTACTTTTCCGTTTTTACGGTCAATCAAATCAATTACCAATGTACCTTCTTTGTAAGGCACAGGCTGTATATCGTTACCCACATATACCGGGAACGGAGCGCTGTAAGCATAATAGTATGCCCTGCGGCCACCGTAAAAACCGCCAAACCGCGGGTAAAAGCCACCACCTGCATAATTATAAACCGGCTGGTCAATCACCCGCTCTTTTTCATCCAACATAACCATATAACGTACCAGCAAATCAGGATTCTTCCCTCTCAATCTTAATCCCTTACTTTCCAACTGCGCCGTGGCCGACTCGTGTATACGCTGGTCGGCAATATCATTGTTGTATGCCACATTGCGTGTTTGCTTAATTGGCGGCAACCAGGCAAAAGTATTGTAGCGACTTAAATTTGCACTGTTGTTACCTACCGAATAATAAGTATACCTCGAGCATGACGCCATCAGCCCCATTAACATAATGGTCAGGCTGTATATAATCGACTTTTTCATCATTGATATGTTTTTTATAGTGATTATATAAGTAACGCAAATAGCAAATTGTTTATGTAAAAAAAGCTGTAACTCGCACATTCTAACCGTTTTTTAATTCTTAAAATGCGTAAGCCCCAGCTGTTTAAAATAACCAGGGCTTACGCGTATGTTTAAAGACAAAAAAGCGGTCAGTCGCTTTTAGTTAAGCCAAGATTATGACAAATATTTGCCGACGATTGGCATCCGCCTGCCCATGCCAAATGCCTTTGGCGATACCCGTAAAATAGGCGGCGTTTGATAGCGTTTGTGCTCGGCTGTATTTACCAGTTTAATTACCCTGCGCACGGTAGCCTCATCATAGCCTAACTGAATAATTTCGGCTGATGACAAGCGATGCTCAATGTATTCTACCAAAATAGTATCTAAGGTATCATAGTCCGGTAAGGAGTCTGAGTCTTTTTGGTCAGGGCGCAACTCTGCCGAAGGCGGTTTGCTGATAGTGTTCTCGGGGATAATCTCACGGTCGCGGTTAATGTAATGGGCCAGTTGATACACTTGCGTTTTGTAAACATCACCCAATACTGATATGCCGCCGCACATATCGCCGTAAAGCGTGCCATAACCCACGGCAGCCTCGCTTTTATTAC
>CAJYSL010000160.1 GCA_913777515.1 uncultured Mucilaginibacter sp. | reverse complement strand
CATCATCAAAAATAAACTTATTGCAAGGGTCTTTGCCGTGGTCAAAAGGCAAACGCCGTTTGTCCTCTCAGCTGCCTGAAAAAATTAAATTATTCCTTGCTTTTTACTTAGAATACAATGAGGAGACTCCAGAAAATAAAACTTACAAGCTATCATCCAAACCGCAGAGACTACTTATCACTTAGCACATAAAACGCTAAAATATTTTGCGGCAGGAAACTCTGCTTATCTATTCACTTAAACGTTTGAACAAGATTTCTCATTAGCATTCAAAACGACAGGAATAAGGATAGAGCCAAGAATCAAGAACTAAGATCTCCTTCGTTGGCTTTACATCTGCATATCAAAAAATCACTCATTCACTCAATCAATCATTCTCTCATTGGCTAAAACCCTACTTCACTTTAAACTTCCTCTTTAAAGCCGCCGTCTCTAACACATAATAAACCGATTTACTCTGTTTATTAACGCGCGAACCTAAGGGATGATTGCGGTCTTTGAGGGGGAGGGCGAAGGCCAGTTCGGTAGCTATCGTTTTGATATAAGCGCGTTTGCCATCAACGCGGGCAATAGTAAACACGTTCGAAAATTTGTCGTTAATAATGCGGTACAGGCGCTGGCCAACCAGGGCTTTAAACTGTATGGCGTCCAGTTCGGCCTGGCTGGGTCCGGTAAGGGTCGGCGGAACAAAGTTCTGGGCTTTTCCCAAAATGGCGGCAGCCAGCCAGTGCGATTTGGCCCCTGTTCCTTTCCCGGCAACCTCATCCAGATGTTCCAGTTTTTCTTTAGCAATCGGGAGCATGCCTAACGCCATTTCGGCCAGCGTAGTTTTGGGCGGCACGGCGGCCGGGAGCATCTGCCGGCCCTCGCGCTCGTATTTTTCGAGCACGGCGTCGGTAATAAACCGGTAACGCTGGTTGCCTGGCAATGGCAGCTTATAAAGTACATTCACCACCTCCGCCGGCATACGGTAAAAACCCAGCACGGCTTTTTGGTCGGCCGGCTTGGTGGCTGGTCCGCGGCGGCGTGGCGTGGGGAGAGTCTTTATAGCTTTAGGCATGGCGGTCAGCAAAAGTAATCATAAAACCAAAACGAAGCTAAAAAGTTTATTTGTATCAAATATTTGTTATTAATTAAACAAAGCGGTATCTTAGTGAAAACAATGAGTGAATGAGCGATTTGTGAATGAGTGAGTAAGAAGAGTCAGGAAGACCGTTAGTCGGTTGAGTCCGTTAAAAGTCAAGTGTCAGTCAAAAGCGCCGCCGTCGTTGCAAGGATACGAAGCAATCTCTTTGGGACGGGCTCGCCGCTAAATAAGTAAGTGCAGTGAGGCTGAACGTCGAATTGTCTTACATGTTAAGCTTAAACGCTGGCTCAGCTTAAAGAGATTGCTTCGTATCCTCGCGATGACGGGATGGGAATGATTTTTTATCTCACTTCATCTTCCGGACTGGACCGACTCACCGACTCATCTGTAATCTTGATTCTATATTCTTGACTCTAAAAAATACTAAACACCAGACTGTATTATACCCACGGGTTTGGGTTGCGCGAATAATTACGCTACAAGGGGGCGTGGTAGCCAGGGCGCTTTCATACGTCCGATTTTCCCGGTAATACAGCCGGAACAAGCATAGTTTATAGTAGCCTCGTGTTGTGTGATGATACGGGGAAATAGCGGCGCGAGGCTGTGCGGGCAAATTATGCCCGCCTATGCTTGTTTTTTACAGATTTTAACAGGAGAGGGTTGCCTTTTGGGAAATCATCGTAGCGACCATAATCCATCTACATAAAACAAAAAATATAACCTGAGCTCATATGCTTTTTACCGCTGCACAGCAACAGTGCATTACCCAGCTGGGCCGCATTGCCCGGTACTACATTCTCGATTTGCATCTGGGGCAGTCGTTTTGTGTGCGCGACGACGAAGCCGTTAGCCATGGCCTGCCCTGCAAAAAAGGTACCTGGTTTAAACAGCACGAGCAGGGCCACCATGTGGAGGCCGGCTGCATTTACCTGCACGAGCTGTTGCAGCAACCCGAGCGGTATGATTTTACCCGTCTTTTCGAAACCGCCTGCCAGCATAGTTTATTACCGCAAACCCGATAAGCCGCCATGCAAAACCTGCAATTATTTTTAAATCACCAGCCTGCCGATGTGGGTTCAGACCTGCTGCAGCTTACCTTTCAGATCAACAACCTGGCCGAGGTGCAAAACCAGCAGGGCACGGTGTCTAAGCAGTTTAAAATTCCGCTTACCCAGCGCAACCGGCGTTTGCTGGACTTTCCGGACGAGGTAGCTTTTGATACAGCGCTGCCTTATAAAAAGTATCCGGCCAAGGTGCTGCAGGATGGGTTTGAGATCATCCCCGAAGGTAGCTTTGCCGAGCTGAACAGCATTGAGGGCAACGATGCCAACATCACCGTAATATCGGGCAATGTAGATTTATTTGATGCGCTGGATGCCAAAATTTATGACATGGGCATTACCACTACCGACGATGCCAACCAGGGCATTAAACAGCCCTGGCAAAAATACAACCATTTGTGGAGCGTAGCCAACGTGGCCGACAGTCAAACCAAAACCGAGGGCTGGATATGGCCAGTGGTTGATTACGGCAAAATATCGCCCGATAAATTTGATCAGCCTATTGATGTGCGTTACCAGCGGCCCGGCTTTTTTTTAAAAACCGCCATCGAATTGATGATTGCCAAGGCGGGTTACAAAATAAACCAGGTACATAACGCGCTACAGTCCGATCCGCTTTACCCAAAGCTGATGGTGATGATGGCTAATGATAGTTTTGAGCACGGTACCGATTATGTAAATAACAAGGCCGGCAACAACCTGCAAGCCCTAAGCACGGTAGCGCAAGAGTACCGCTATGGTCGCGACGGGGCCGACGGCTCATTACGCTTTTCGCAGATTGTAATTGGCGATAGTTCTTTTTATGATGCCAGTTTTAGTTCGTACCTGGCTACTTCCAACATCGAGGTGGAAGTAACGGTTGAGTTTGACATTTTTGTGCAGGTATCTAAAGATGATGCTGAGGTAAAAATTGGATTTGAAGTATACACGCCAGGAGTTGGATGGAATAACGATTATCCTGCAGAGCCGTTTCATCCTAATGACCGTGACCCTGTTTGGTACCGCAAAAAGAAACTAAGCTTTAATGAGACTTTGGGCAGCGGGCAGTTTGTAGCTTTAAAGTATCATATTCCGCAAAGTAAAAAAAGCGGAATATACTTCAGTATACCAGCAGGCGCAAGGTTCACGGTAACCCAAACCAAGCAAAGCGTAAATTACGGCCAGCAGGTACAGTGTGAACGCTTGTTTCCGGATATATCGCAAAAAGATTTGCTTAAAGATAATCTGCAGCGCTTTGGCTTAACCTGCCAAACTGACGTCTTTAATAAAAGCGTCACCTTCGGTAGTTTCCGCGATATTGTTAAGAACCTGCCCCGCGCTAAAGACTGGAGCAGTAAATGCCTCAACCAGGGGCGCACCATTGAGTTCAGGCTGGGTAACTACGCCCAAAGCAATGCCTTAAAATATAAAGACGACGACGGGCTTACCACCGCATCGCCCAATAACGTAAACCCATTACCCAAAGGGTATTTTGACGATAACATTTTGGTTAATGATCAAACGCTGGCTAAAACCAATACTTTGTTTGAGAGTCAGTTTGCTCCAAGCATCAACCGCCCGTACCTGGGCGGCACTATTGCCCAAATACTTAAAGTGGATCCTAACGGCGAAAGCGACGATTTTTCGATAAGCACGCAGCCCCGCATCCTGATTGATCAAAAACTTAACCTGGCTGCGCTGGGCAAGTCGGTTACATTTACGGATGGTAACGCCGCCAACAACCGTACGGTGAGCGACGTGATATCTGTGCCATATTTTTACAAGCCCGACGGTGCCTACAGTCTATCGTGGAAAGATTTGGGTAGCAACCCCGGTTTAAAAAGCACTTACTACCGCGAACTGGGACACATCCTACAGCGCTGCAAAAAAGTAACCCGTTTTTTTATGCTCTCGCCGCGCGACATCTATGAGCTGGACCTGCTCATTCCCATCTACCTCCGGCAAGATGGCGCTTACTTCTACATCAACAAAATTGATAGCTGGGTAAAAAATCAGCCTTGCAAGGTGGAGCTGGTATGGTTGGGGTAAAGGTTAAACAAACTATATTGATATAAAAATATCAAAATTATACTATTTATTAAAAAGGCGGTAAAAAGATATTGTGATGGGAAATAAACCGGAAGATTTTTCGAAAGAATTGTTGATAGACGTTAAGTTGAAGGCGGACAAATTGAAGTCTGAATTGCCTCACGTATTGAGTATGTTAAGCTCATTACAGCAACAGCAACAGATTCTGATCGCACGGAATCAACAAGGTTCGGACGAATTTAAAAAGAATGCTGAAAGCATTAGCAAGTATGGCCAACAGTTAAAAAACACAAATAAATTTGTTGATGATTATAAAAAGGCGCTGAAGCATCAGAACGATTCTATTACTCAAAATGCAGCCTTACTTGAGCTTCTGAAAGGTGCATACCAAAATTCGGGAGAAGCAAAAAAGAAAGACGCTGAACAAATAATCAGGCTTAATTCTCATCTTGAGCAGCAACAAGGTGAATTAAAAAAAACAACAAGTAAAACTGTTGAATATGCCACAGCTATAGCAGAGGCGGGAAAAAAAGGAATTGATTCTTTACCCGGCGGCGAACATTTGACTGCCTTACTGGGGTCGTTAGCTAAGGGATTTAACATTACAGGTAAACTAGCAGGCGATACGGCAGAAGCGCTTGAAGGCACAGGCAAAGCTGCCAGTGCAGCCGGTGGGCCATTTACTATTATCATTCAGGTCGTTACAATGCTGGTAGGGTGGTTGATGAAGTTTTCACCCATTTCTGAGGCTGTAGCACGAATCTGGACGGGCCTTACCAGTGCGTTTGATGCGTTTGCCAATACAGTGAAGAATTTTTCGGGTTTCACAAGTCTTATCACAAACATGAAACAGGCCTACATAGAAGGTGAAAAGCTTGAGCGCAAAATTCAGGATTTACAACGTAGCACTGCTATTCACGAAGTGAGCGGCTCGGCAGCTGAGACTAAAATAGCTGAGCTGGAAATGAAGATGAAAAATGCCATTACCACCCAAGAGCAAAAAGCAGCGTTGTTAGATCAAATACATCAGATGAAAACTAAAAAGTATGTTCAGGCCTTAAGTGATGCTAATACTGCATATAACATTGCGGTAGATAAGATATTAACCGGCAGTACTTTTAACGACAAGCAAAAGAAAATGCTTAGAGACTACGGTGTTGCGTACGCCATTCAGCTTGACAAAGACCTTGGGCTCAAGAATGGAAAAGAAAAAATTGAAGAATTAAAAAGTGCTCAGCTTAAAATTAATGAGGTACAAAAGGCCTGGGTTCAAGATCGAGCCGCTAGGCAAGATCAAAAACAACAAGACGAAGAAGAAAGGCGCAAAAAATTGGCAGATGAGGCTCAAGAACGTAAGCAACGAGCTGATCAAGCCAGAGCAGATCACGAAAAGGCTGTTGAAGCCGGCAAAAAAGCAGCAGAAACAAGAGCCAAAGGCCGGGAAGCTGAGCGCAAAGCAAACGAGGAACAAGAGCAATCTGTTAAGCGGATGCTGGAACTTAAAATGTCGGATTTTGCGAAAAAGTTGAGCGGTACCGATGAGCATTACCGGCAGATGGAGCGTGAGCAGCGCAATTTCATCGAGACTTATAACAACATGAAGGGTGCCGAACGCATCGCCAACGAAAAGGCTTACCGCATCTCACTCAAAAACATTGAGCAACTGCACAAAGAGCATTATGCCGTGCGGATGAAGCAGATTACTGACTTTAACCGCGATATGGCCGACCATGTGCAAGCGGCAGATAATGAATTGGCAAACCTAAAAATTGCCAATATTGCCGACAGTCACGAGCGCGAAATTGCCGAAAGTAAACAACAGGAAAAGGAAAAGCTCGAGGATTTAAGCAAACGCCACAAAGAGGATTTTGACAAGCAAACAAAACTGGAAGATGATCTGGCCCGCCTCAAGGCAAATGCTGCCAATTATAAAACTGCGGCGGACAAGGAGCAATATGCTAAAGAGCTAGCTGCACTACAGGAACATGTTGATAAACAAAAGCATATTGTACAGACTCATGTAGATGCAAAAAAGGAGATCGAAACCAAGTTCAGGACGGAAAGGGAAAACTCTCAGAAAGAGTATGACAAAAATACCCAAGCCAAAGCCGGCAACACCGAACTCGACAAGCTGAATGCCGACGTTACTGAAAAAGGCAAAAAAGCTAAGCCGTTTTTAGGCGACAAAGATTTGCTGGCCGCTCAGGAAAAGGCGGTGGCCAAAAAGTTCGACCTGGAAATAGAAGCCGCCAAGGCTGCCGGGCAGTCTACTGTTGCTTTAGAATTGCAAAAAGAAACCGAACTGCATAAACTGCACGAAGACTTTGCTAAAAAGCGCGAAGAATTGGCAATTGGTACCGCCAAAAAGGTTGCCGAAAAGGGTTTCAGCATGCTTAAAAACAGCATCAAGTCGGCTTCGGAAGCACGGTTGAAAAGCTTGGACGAAGATAAAAACCGAGAACTGGCCAATACCTCGCTCACCAGTGCCCAAAAGAAAGCCGTTGAAGAAAAATACAAAAAGAAACAATTAGAAGAAAAGGTTAAAGCCTTCCGTGCCGAGCAAAAGGCTTCTATAGCCCAGGCCCTCATTAATGGCGCCCTGGCCATGACCAAGGTGGCCTCCCAGAGCGGCTTGCTGTCGTTTGCGTTTAGTCCGCTTATTGCGGCGCAAACAGCGGTTGCCGTAGCCACCATTATGAGGCAAAAACCACCGGCTTATGCCTTGGGTGGTGTGCATGGCAGGCGCTATTCCAGTGATGGCCGTGGCGGTGTGTTGCCCGGATACAGCCGTTACGACAACGTAAATGCCTTTTTACGCGATGGCGAGGGTATTGTAGTGTCCGAAGCCATGCGCAACCCTTACGCCCGGCAAATGGTATCGGATATTAACCAGTCGTTTGGCGGGCGGGCCTTTGCCGCGGGTGGTATTTATAGCAACAGCCAGTATTTGCCCACTACCAGTAATCCGGCCCGTATGCAGCCGGTCATCAACGCTAATATTGATTACGGTAAACTGGCGGCGGCCATGGCCAGCATGCCTGCGCCCATTATGGACATTAAAGATGTAAACACACAGCAGCAACGCCTGGCCCAGTCCGAAAGTCGGGCCAATTTATAAACCCTAAATTAGATAATGCCTTAGCTGCATGACCATACAAACCGCTAATCTTTTATTTGATAACGGAACACTGGCCGATTTGTACAAGGCCGGTTTTTTGAGCGACAAAATATTCGTCTACCGCGAGATTTACCTTTGGATAAACGCCCAGATACACGCCCGTGGCATCACCAAAAGCCGCGCCGTGTTCGAAGCCCAGGCCTTTTTTGACCGCGATGAACGCACCATCTGGCGCGCCCTCAATAATTTTAGTAATGAAGAGGAGGAGATATTGAGTTGATAGATCATAGTTGATAAATCATGGATGATGGTTCATAGATCATAGTTGATAGATTACTGACTATAGTTAATGGATGATAGTTGGTAGTAAACGGTTGATTGTACGTACTTCATTGACCATGCTCCCAAACTCCATCTCGTCTTTGCGAGGAACGGGCGCCATCTATTTAGGATAGGTAGACGTTTGTTTTTGCGCAACAGCCTTAAACGCTTACTCTACTAACCAATTACTGTTCCTTTAAAGCCAAGTTAATAACGCCAAGCTAACCCAAAACCAAAAAATCGCGCCTTTATATGGGCGCGATTTTTTTTGTTAAATCTGTTTTATCTGATTAACCGGATTTTACTCAGTAGATTGATTTATCTCTTTTCGGTCGGAGCCAGCGCAAGCAATGCCGCCCCGGCAAGGGTTTTAATTTTCATTGTAATGGTTTAAAATTGATTGAGGTATGCAACTAAATGGGCATTAGCATTAATGCTGATACTCGATCATAAGATACAGCGATAAATTGAAGTGTCTACTTTACGTAATTACGCCTCCGAATAGCTAAATCTGTAATTACAGTGCCGGCACCAGGCCTTAGCCATGTCCTTATAATAGGCTTTGTATAAAAACCACATACTCCACAGCAAAAGCGGTACACCAAAAATTACAAAGCCTGTTGATAAGGCAAAAGTTCCGTACAAGAATATGATAGCAAAGAAAAGCAGGCCGTACCCTTGAAATTTGTTATAAAAACGTCCTCTTACTATAGTACGGTAACTGGCGCAGTTTGGG
This sequence comes from uncultured Mucilaginibacter sp., assembly GCA_913777515.1. GTDB lineage: Bacteria > Bacteroidota > Bacteroidia > Sphingobacteriales > Sphingobacteriaceae > Mucilaginibacter. The sequence goes on along the minus strand of CAJYSL010000160.1, from coordinate 7,154 downwards.
CATTGTTTCTGATGTGACATGGTTTTTAATTTTTCTCAAAGCTAATTAAATTAGTAATAATTATCTAAAGAAAGTGAATTTAACTAACTGTTAATCAATGCACTGTTTCAGGTTTGTTGGAAGGTTTGAGTACGAATTTTACGACATTGCGCTAACGCTCAGCATCGCATACCTGTACATATCGCTGATTTGACGGCGGTCGAAACCGTTTGCTTCGGTTACTTTAATTCTTTTTCCATCCGGTTTTCGTTCTGCCACAGTCAATTTTAATAAATCATTACCTCGGTAATTTACATGATCCAGCAAAATTTGTGTGCCCATTAGGTTGATGCAGTTCTGTTTCCGGGCGCCCCATAAAGTTATGCATTGGTGGGTAATTTCCGGCTTTTGCGTATTAATTATAACGCTGCAGTTTATCTTCAGAAACGTTACTATGGCTAAAACGATAGCATGAGTAACAACATCTCCCTCTCATTATTCAATATCAGCAGAGCCCAGGGTACCGCTGCTATGCAAAACAAAACCAGCCAGGTACTCACCAAGGTAAACTGGACTTTGTTGCTCCTGAATTCTATAACGTCTGCCTGCATAAGGTGATTAAAAAACGTTGCCATCTGCCTTTTACAGCGGATGACCAAGCAGTGTAAATATAGCTTTCTGATCGCTAAAATATGGTACATGTGAGATATCCGAATTTGATAATCGTGGCTATCTGGAAAATATAAACATTTCAGGTTTTCTTTGTTATGTATTGGTATATTATTCACATATTGCTTTCATATTATCATAAGTCAATACCTTACCTAAACCATCGCTGATATGAAAATAAGCATTTCTTCCTGGCAGCAAATAAAGTACAGCGCGTACCGCTATTATATGGTAGATGACCGTTTTTTGAAAAGTCACATTTTTAGCGGTTTGTTATGCATAGTAGGGCTGTATATGACTATGATTCATCCCATAGATCCTGTTTATTCGTTAATTTTTGCATTGGGAGTAATTTTCTTTTTTTTCTACCCTTTTTTGCCACTCTATTGGAAACAATTCAGGCATCAAACGCTTACCATAAACTTAACCGGCAGCCTATTGCATATCTTTAAAAATGGTATCACTTACAGTATTGATTTAAACCGGCACGGCTTTAAAAAAGTAGCCGGTCATTATGTCTTAAGCGCCGGCGATCAGGTTTTCTTTTTTACACCGGGTCAGTTTGAAGAATTGAGGAGGGCCTGAGGCCGCGAATAACAAACTACAGCATCTATTTTTACAATGCGGCATCGCTAATTTTCAAAAAGCATAAAATTCTGTAGATTGGTGCGATAACATATGAACGTAAGTTACATTACCAACGTCATTAGGCAACATCCCGCTTGGTTGATTATTACATGTTTTTACACCCTTTGCTGGCTTTGGCTTTTGTACATTGGTTATCACGACTACACCAACCACGGCGATGGCGAAACTATCGGTATGTCGTTGTTTGGTGCATTGGTGTTTTTGTTTGCACCGTACTTTCTAATAACACTTGTGTTGGCTTTTGCCGCAAAGAGCAATAAAACTTTTTACGGCGGGTTGTGCTGCTATAGTATTATGCCCGTAGCCATTAATTTAATCTGGGCAGGTGTGTTACACTGGTAATGCTCATTACCTAAGATGAAAATATTCGTAGACATATGTTTCTATATCGCCCGGACCAGTGAGCTCATGTCCGTCCTCGTCTAACAACTAATAGAATTGCTGGTTACCGCCTATACTTGCAGCGCCATCCAAACCTAATAGTATACCGTAGTAGGCATCGGTTAGTGCCGAATCTAAAATTTCTCGCAGTTTTTCATTCGTCTTTTCATCAAAGCCTAACTGTTGTATAAGAGAACCGACGTACGAAGTTTCGCCGGCGTTGAAGTAAATGTCAAGTAATCCTTGTTTTTCGTGGTAAAATCCTTTTACGAACGTTTCTGTAGTCTTTTTACTTTTGCATAAATCTTTTAAATTCTTCAGTTCCCATCATATCCTCGCCCGGATAAACGAGTGGCAGTCCTGCAGCCCGTGCCTGTTTCAGGTTTTCTTCGGTCCCGCAAAAATACCAGGTTTCCTGTCCGGTAAGCCCGATAGCCGGGTTAATGGAGTAATACCGCTTTTCGCTCCCAAAAACTACCGGGATAGATTCGAGTAAATCGAAAAATGTATCTGGCAGCCAGTCAGTAAAGGTGTCGGCATAAAGCTGCATCGAAGTACCTTCGTTGCTAAGCGTAGCTATATATTGCTGTCCGTCTACCGATATCTCTTCGGCAATTTTAATGTTTAATTCCGGAAGCGTACCGCCAATGATGTCGGAAAGGATAGAAGACAAATCGCCTTTGTCGTAAATGCATTCGGTATCAAAGCCGAAGTCAACGAGTTGATATTTTAGTTTTATTGCGGCAATTTGTTGGCTTAGGTCGTCGTAACTCATGTTTGGTTTTTAAAATTTAAATATATGAGTTTATTGATCAATATATAAACGTTTTGATTTCTGCCCCATCCCCATAAACTTAAACCCCATCCGCCTGTTACCCCTTAACAACCGGCCCCAACAGGGCCGCTAAATCAAACACACGGATGGAAACAGCATTGCCAGGATTATTTTTGTACCCCGATTTTATTGACGAAGCCCGCGAGCAGCAGCTACTGGCCGAAATTGACAGCCAGACCTGGATTGTGGATTACCTGCGACGCCTGCAATATTACGGGTACCGTAATGAGCTGGACAAGCCGTACGACCTGATTCCGTTCCCTTTAGAAATGCCACCGCTCATGCGACAACTATCGGAAGAACTGGTGGAACAAAAAATTATCCTGTTGCAACCCGACCAAGTAATTATTAACGAGTATGTGCCCGGCGAGGGCATCAAACCGCACAAAGACCGCGCGTATTACGAAAACCAGATTTGCGGCGTAAACCTGGGCAGCGGCTGCATTATGCGGTTCATCCGTGGTAAAAACGAAGAGGTGATTGATATTGAGGTACCGCGGCGGTCGGTGTACGTGATGCAGGATGATGCCCGCAAAAAATGGAAGCACGCCATCCCGCCACGCAAAAAAGACAACATCGACGGCACTTTGAAACACCGCGAGCGCCGGGTATCTATTACTTACCGAAAAGTAAAACCTAAAAGAGTGCATCCCATCAATCCCGAAGGCAAAGTGGCCAAGCTATTGCACGACCAGTTTGGCCTCAGTGTAGAAGCGATAAAGATAGTACGGTAACTAACTATGGTCGGTAATATTGTCGTTAAGTCCCCATTTGGGTGGGAAAAAGTAGGAGATAGGCTCAAGCTTACTTTTGATGTACAGCTGCTTGATGCGGGTGCGGTTGGATAGTCCGCTAATTTCGGGGTGGGCCACGCGGGCATATTTATCGGTTTCGCAAAAGAGGTTTTGGCAGTCGATGAGTTGCAGCGGGCGGCCCCACAAAGTTTTAAAGTTCAGGCCCAGGCGTTCAAACTCGCGTTCCTGCAGGTCAGTCACGTAGCGTATAGTGTCGGCCTCGGTGTAATCGCCCAAACTGATGAAACACTTGCGGATGCCATCCTTGGCACCGGGGCCGGGCATCACAAAGTCCATCTCACTAAAATTAGTGAGCGTGCTGTAATTGATGTCAATAGCATACTGGTAAGCCAAAAAGCTGCCAATGGTGGGGAAGCCAAGCAGTAACTCATACACCGCCTGCATGGTGGGTGCGTGGGCAATGCGCAGCGCCAATCCGGACTGCATCATGGCTTCAATCAATTTCAGGTGGTTTTCGTGCTTACGGGCGTAGCCGAAGGCGCTGCTGCCCGAGGCCATCATGTACGCGCCCGAATAAATGCGTTCGCCGACTTGCAGGGCCTGGTGCAGAACCCGGCTGTAGCGGTTAAAGTCATAATTTCGCCAACTCAGCTCACCCAACTCGTGCTGCAGCAACTGGTAAGTTTCAATTTTGTTAAACAGCTTAAACAGCAATATCCTGAACAACAATTCATCCGCCGATTGTTCGCCTTTGTAAATTACCTCTCGGATGAGGTACTGGCTCACTCTATCGGCTGCGCGATAGGCATTGGTAAACTTATGCCGAAGCAGGATAGGGTCGGTGGTTAAGGGCGTTGTGCCGTTGAGCCGGTTAAAAAACACCTCCTGCCGCTCGGCCGCAAACTTCCAGTAGGTGTCCAACACGTAGGTTGGGCTGGGTGGTTGTTTGCGGGTGATGTGCATGGGCGGAAGATAGCGAAACGGGTAGATGACTTTGGTGTTGTAATCTTTTTTTTAGTATTTAGCATATAAATATTATAATTATTTTTATATATAATTAATATTTCTAACTTAACTTGCGCAAAGCAACAGCGACGTAACGATGGCAGTGGGGGTGAAGTAAGACAGGGGAGCCGGACGTAAGATGACGCAGTTACTTAAAGATTACTAAACCTCAAATTATCTCATATGTATACCAAACCCCTAACACTAATCGCAATCGGTTTAACTTGTTTATTGTCTACGGCTGCAGGCCAAACCAAGAAAAGCGACCCGAAAAAGCCTAACACTGTTAAAAAGATAGACGACGACAGGCTTCTGCCAGGTAAGGCATTCGATAGAATGATTATCCAAGACATCACTTATGCAGTTGCAGGCGAAAATACGCCGGTTAGTGGTGTAAAAATAGATTTATCAAAACCTGAAGGAACAATTTCCGGGATGTTTCCTATTAAAGAATCTAATAAAACACCGTTCGTAAAATGGTTTGATATCATCGGATTTGAGTTAAAGGGTGGTGTAACCGATAAAAATTTTAGCTTTTTAAAAGGTTTTAACAGCGCGAATTCGGCTTATGATGCCCGATTGTCGTTTCATTACATACCATACTGGAATAGTGCAAATTATGGAGATTGTTCGGGCGAAGATGAAGTCAAACGGTCAGTAGTTTTGGTCCGAAATAGATTGGTTGATATGAAATACCAACGACTTCAAGACACCATAGTAACGATGAATATACTGTATAATTATTACTTTAAAAATGTTACTGATTCGACGGTGAATACTCAACTAAGCACTGAACAAAAAGATATCGCCGCTTATTTAATTCCAAAAATTTTGGGAAAACCTGACTTGACAATAAATGCAAATAACGAAACGACGGGTGCAATATTAAGCAGATTAGGCGTTGCTGATACTACGCAAGAGATGTCGGTTGATAGTGTTACTAATGAAGTAAGGACATACATATTGATAAAGCCCAATAGTTTCTATGAAACCATTGTTGAATTAAATAAGAAATATCAAAAATTAAAAAAGACATTTGACGATGACAAATTGGACAAAAAAATAGCCAATGCTTCTGAAGCATGGACAAGTAAGAAATACTGGTGGTTAACCTGGACACCATTCGTGAGGACTGAAAAGGTAACTGAGTTTTACACAAAGTATGACGATCTTGATAATGTTTTTAAACCAGGTTACCGCTGGTATTATGGTTTAACTTTTAATCTCAACAGATATTTGCTTTATTCAAATAAAATAGCTTGGTTGTTCAGATTATCCGCCTCAGCTTTTCGTAATAACAATATATCTACATTAAGCAGTTATAATTATGAAACCAGAAGCCCATTTTTTACAAGCGGAACCGGCGTAACACAAAAAACTACAGGCGGCACCGCATATGATACTAAAGATATTAAATCCGGATTTGACAGACAAGTAGGCTTGGATGTTTACTTTCTTCCTCTTGCTACCATTGTTCCTGGTTTATACGTTTCGTCTACTTTAAACAAAAGTAATATCTATAATCTACCTAATATTGTTGGACGAGAGAGCCACAAATTTAAACTCAGCGCGGAAGCTGGCTTTGTATTCAACATCAACAACAGAGAAAAAGACAAAAGTATATTATCAATATTGCCGTACTTTAGATACGAGGATTTGACTGATAGTCGGCGGACGAATATGATAACTCGAGTTGAAGAGTCAAAGGATGATTTCCAAAAGCGAAACATCAGCATAGGTATCCGGGTGGGCATACCCATTACTTTACCAAAACGGACGAACTAACAAATAAAATAACATTTACTCATTATCATTCGACTGTCCTAAATGCATATTGAACAAGCTAACGGTTGTGTAAGGATACTTTATTCAATCAAAAGTAAGTCACTTCTATTTACAACAGTCGATGATATTGAGGTTTTTAATGTTTTAACGCCATTCTCTCATTGCGCCTTCACTTCATACACATGATATTCCGTGCCCGTGGCCGGTATAACAACCTTATCTTTAACTAACACATCACCCTTATAGATATAATAATATCTTACCAAGCCAACGCCACCATCGGCTTCGTTGCCTTCATAAATTAAGTGTTTGTTGTTATCATACTTGAGGTCGCGGGTCATAAACCAACTGCCCCCGGCGGTTTGTACTTCCTTTTTTAAAAGTCCGTTAGGGTAATAAGTAAAGGTGGAGCGCATGTAAGGCGTGCTTTTGCCGGCATCATATTCCTCAGTAAAGCTTATATTTTTGCTATTCCCGTTGTACACGTGAACAGTCTTTTTTTCCAATCGACCGCGGGAGTCATACAGTAATTCCCCATTCAGGCGTCCGGCTTTGTCGTAAGTGTAAACCGTGTACTCTCGGTTACGGGTATCCGTTCTTTTTGTCTTGCGTCCGGCTTGGTAATCGAAAGTATAAGTGAGCATAAACGGCTCTTTACCTCCGGTATACTCCACTCTTTTGATCACATCGCCCTGACTGTTCCAATGCGTTTCGGAGCTTTTGTTAATTTTATTTCCTTTACTGTCGGCCGGCCACTGCTTTTGTATTTTGCCCTGGCCGTAGCAGGCACAAGTAATTAGGCTGAATATGATGAGGAACAGGTTTCGCATGGCCTGAAGATAATGCATTTGTTTTACAAACAAAAAACAGCTTGTGCGGACTGCTTTACAGTAACTTGTTGGTAAGTATGGACTTCGTTACGTATTAATAAATATTTATCTTAACAACCCATGGAAAAAAATATAGCCGCTTTGCCCCAGGCGTCGGCCAAATCTCACCACCCAGTCATGCCGATGCATATCGGCATCCCACAGGACAGGCTATCTTTTGTGCCGGAATATTCATTACTTAGCACGTGGGATGCCGATATGCATCGG
>CAJYSL010000159.1 GCA_913777515.1 uncultured Mucilaginibacter sp. | reverse complement strand
TCGTTACCGGCAAAATCCAATTCACTGGTATTAATGGCCATCGCTATCCAGTTAGGCAGGTCAGCTATATGGGATGCCAGGCGGCGGATGGTCATACTTTTGGGGTGAGGCTGCCAGTCAAATTTATCGTTCGGAATACGCTCCAGCATTTTACGGGTGGTTTGAGCCTCTTCGTTTAATTCCTTTAATAGCAATGCAATGATGTTCATGGTTATGGGTTTTGATTTATATTTCAAAGTAACCATGCGGTAGTGACAACCCTATGTCAGCAGCGTTTACAATTTCTCAAAAAGTTTTTGTGTGATATCTTTTACTCTTTCAATTAAACTATCAGGCTCAATAATGCTGGCATAATCACCAAACGACATATACCATCGGGCAAAACCTTCGAGCGATATCGTCAAGAAGCTCATCTCCAACTCATCCCCTATCGGCGTTTCACCAATATAACCATTGTAGTATTTTTGTTCGCCCAGATGCAACGCCGCTTCTTTGTCTACGCGTAAAACTACCCGATGCAGGTTGCGCTGCTCATAAACTTTAGCCAAATAATCCTTTAATGATGGATGATTTTTAGAGATGACATCCTCAGTATGTTGTACACTCAGCATACGGTCAAATCTAAAATCGCGGTAGTCTTCTTGCATCCGGCACCAGGCAATCAGATGCCAGTGGTTATCCAAATAAAAAACGCCAACCGGCTCAACGCAACGCTCAGTATGCGTTTGGCGATAAAAAGAAAAGTAACTCAGACTGACGACCTGACGCACCGCAATAGCTTTTAGAATAATTTGCATCGGGTTAATATGGTCAGGCAATTGCGGTAAACACCTCGCCCTTAATACCTCAACGCTTTCGTCAATACCGGTTAGATAATCCTTATCCGCGTTGCGCAATACAGCCCGTATTTTATACATGGCCGATTTAAAGCTGCTGCTATTATCCTGGTCGGTTAACTTTTCAACCAGTTTTTCGGCGGTAATAAAGGCGGTAGCCTCATCAAGCGTAAACGAAACGGGTGGCAACCGGTAGCCGTCGGCCAGCGAATAACCTGTGCCAGCCTCGCCTATAATGGGCACGCCGGCTTCTTCTAAAGTTCTGATGTCGCGATAAACGGTCCGCAAGCTAATTCCAAAACGGTCGGCAATATGCTGCGCCTTGGTTACCCTGCGCGATTGCAACTGTATTAAAATAGCGGCTATGCGGTCAATCCGGTTCATAGGTCAAAAGTAGCCAAATTCCGATTTTTCGGCTTTAACTGACTTCTGTTTGTAACAAGATGTAGCCCGCCGAGTCTTATATCGTAAAAATTACAAACAATTAACTTTATTTAACATTTAAGCGCTTCCTATACTAAACTTTTAGTTATACCTTACGACCTCAATCCTTATCATGAAATATATACTTACGGTTATTCTATCCTGTCTTATCTGCGGCCTTGCATCTGCACAAACCAATTACCACATCAACGGTTCCGTAGCCGATACTATTTCAAATGTAAAGCTGCACAACACCAGCATTATGGTGCTCAACGCCAAAGACTCTACTTTGCGTAAGTTTACCCGTGCTGCCGAAGATGGCACCTTCTCTATCAACAATTTAGGAAAAGGCAAATTTATCCTGGTTGCCAGTTATCCAAAGTATGCAGACTATACTGAAGACTTTGTACTCGACTCGGCACACACATCGCACAATTTTGGCCGATTGAGTTTAATTTTAAAATCTAAGTTATTAGAGGGGGTTATTGTAAAAGGCACCCGTGCTGCCATTAAAATAAAGGGTGATACTACAGAATTTAATGCCTCAAGCTTTACGGTACAGCCTAATGCCAAAGTAGAAGACTTGCTAAAGCAGTTACCAGGCATCCAGGTAGACAAGAACGGTAAAATTACCGCCCAAGGACAAGCAGTACCTAAAGTACTGGTAGACGGTGAAGAGTTTTTTGGCGATGACCCAACACTGGTTACTAAAAACTTACGCGCCGATATGGTAGATAAAGTACAGCTGTACGATAAAGCCAGCGACCAGGCCGCATTTACCGGTATAGACGATGGCAATAAAACCAAAACCATCAACATCAAACTTAAAGAGGATAAAAAGAACGGCTATTTTGGTAAGATTGATGCAGGCATCGGCACCAAAAAATTTTATCAGGAACAAGTGGCATTCAACAAGTTTATAGGTAAAAAGAAATTTGCTATTTATGGAACTTTAGCCAATACCGGCAAAACCGGTTTAGGCTGGCAGGATGCCAATAAGTTCGGCACCTCGGGCAATAATATCGAAGTGGTAGACGGCGGAATCAATATTTCGGGAAACGGCGATGATTTAGAAGGCTGGAATGGCAGGTTTGATGGAAGGGGTATACCTACAGCACGTACCGGTGGTGTGCATTATGACGATAAATGGAATGGTGATAAACAAATTATTAATACCAACTATAAAATCGGCTCTTTAAATGTAAATGGTAACAGCAATCAACAAACCCAAAACAGCTTACCTAAGGGACTAATTAGATCAAGCTCTAATCAAAACTTTAACAATTATATCTTCAGACAAAAAATTGACGGGGTTTTTCAGATTAAACTTGATAGTACCTCTAATCTGAAAATAGCTGCAGATGGCACTTTTAAACACAGTGAAAACCAAAATGACAATGCAGATAGAAGTTTACGCGCCGACAGCTCTTTAATCAACACCAACGACGGCAGACAGGATTTTAAAGGCGACGTGCAAACTTTCAACTTCTCTGCTTTCTACAATAAAAAGCTTAAAAAGAAGGGCCGCACTGTATCTTTCCTAGTATCTCAATCGCTTGATGAGAACAAAAGTAAGGGCAACTTATTTTCGGATGCAAAGTTTTATGATGAGAGTAACGTTCAATACCGCAGGGAGCTTGTTGACCAGCTAAAAGACAACAACATTCAAACTTCTATATTTAACACTAACCTTACTTATTCAGAACCTTTTTCCAAATCCTTTTCGCTGATTGCTAATTATGGTATTGGAATAAGTAACAGTACAGCCGACCGCAGGTCATATAATCAATCAACACCAGGCAATTACAATGTTTTGGTAGACACGTTAAGTAGTAATTACAGGCTCGACCAGTTTACTAACCAGGGCGGTTTAGTTTTTAATTATAAGAAAGATAAAACCACTTTCAACTTCGGCACCAAAGTGGCACTTGTGAATTTTAAACAGCTTAATAAATTTGATGGTGCTGAGTTTGATCGCAACTTTATTAACTGGAATCCACAGTTATATTATTTGTATCGGTTTTCACAGCAAAAAGCGTTCAGATTCAATTATAACGGCAGTACCCGTCAGCCCACTATAGATCAAATACAGCCAATAGTTAATAACCTTAATACGCTTAGCGTTACTAAAGGTAATACAAACTTAAAGCCTTCATTCTACAACAATTTTTCCCTGGGTTACAACTCTTATAAGGTATTAACCAATCGGTCTATATGGGTAGGAGCTAACTACAGTATAACTTCTAATCCAATTGTAAGTAACGTTACTACCAATGACAATGATGGTAAAACCGTCAATCGTTATGTAAATTTACCAGGCGAGAGCATCAGTAATTATTCTATATATGGCGACATCAGCATGAAGCTAAAATTCCTGTTCGGTATTGATGGAGGCATAGATTTTAACACGTCTGGCAGCACTTACTATAACATGGTAAATGATGTATTAAACCGCACCAAGTCCAGTACCTATGGTATTTCGGCTGTAATAAGAAGATATATTGAAAATAAATTAGATTTCTATGTAAGCGGCGGTCCTACTTATACCTTAGGTCAATCATCGCTTCAACCTAATATCAACAGTAACGGATCGGGTTTTACCATTAACCATGATGTTAATGTTTACTTGCCTGGCAAACTGCAAATTGGCTTTGATGGCGGATATGAATACCGCGCGCCTACGCAATCGTTTAATCAAAGTTTTAGCCGTTACCTGCTAAACGGGTACATCAACAAATCTTTGGTTAAAGATGAAAGCTTGAAAGTCCGCCTCACAGTGAATGACCTGCTGAATCAAAATAGTGGCTTTGACCGCAGATCATCAGGTAGTTATCTTACCCAAACCGCATACACTACCATCAAAAGATATTTCATGTTCTCTATAGTTTATGATTTCAGTAAAATGGGCGGTGCGCCGGCAAAAAAATAACATCATGCAAAGTAAACATCTTTTAGTTTTATGCTTAACCTTATTAGTTGGTAAGCTATCGGTAGCGCAAAACGCGCACTTTACCACCAGTGGCGTTATTGAATATGAGAAAAGTGTAAATATGTACGCTATCATCAAAAAACGCATCACCAAAGACAATGAAGCTTATTTACAACCTGCGTACGAGTCGTTCCGTAAAAATCAACCGCAGTTTAAAAAGCAGACCAGTACACTTACGTTTA
>CAJYSL010000158.1 GCA_913777515.1 uncultured Mucilaginibacter sp. | reverse complement strand
CCGTTACCGTCGTAAGTATTAATGTGCACTACTTTTAGCATGCTTCAAAAATACGTTTATCGTAACAGAATTTAATTAATTAAACTATATGAAAAAACTCTACGCCTTTTTCATCTCGTGCGCGGCCATTCCGGCCTGGTTACATGCACAACCGCAAAACAGTTATTTTACTGCGTACCCCACGCTTACCCCCGACGGTAAAACCGTGATTTTTAGTTATGAGGGCGATTTATGGAAATCGGATTTAAACAGCCCCTCGGCTGTTCGCCTCACTGCCATGCAAGGGCAAGAAACCAATGCCCGGGTATCTCCAGACGGGCAGTGGCTGGCGTTTTCGTCGAGCCAGTACGGTAACAGCGATGTGTATGTGATGCCATTGGCCGGAGGCGAGATCAAGCAACTGACTTATCACGAATCTTTTGACGAGGTAGATTCCTGGAGCTGGGACTCTAAAACCATCTATTTCACTTCCGGGCGGTACAATCAGTTTGGTTCTTACCGGGTATCACGCAGTGGGGGTACGCCTATTCGTTTGTTTGAGCATTACTTTAATACCACCCATGGTATAGCCGAGCATCCGCAAACCGGGGAGTTGTTTTTTAACAATACCTGGGAGAGTTATCTTTTTGCTGAGCGTAAGCATTACAAAGGTGACTATAACCCCGATATACAATCATACAACCCCAAAACCAAAGCGTACAAGCAGTACACCAACTGGAACGGCAAGGATTTCGGGACAACCATTGACCGCAAGGGAAACATCTACTTTGTATCTGACGAGGCTAACGGGGAGTATAACCTCTACACATTCAATAACGGTAAAAAAACAGCACTCACCAGCTTTAAAACTTCTATCAAACGCCCTTACGTAAGCGCTGATGGTAGCAAGGTGGTTTTTGAAAAAGATTACCAGCTATACGCTTATGATGTAGCCAGCAAACAAACGCAAAAGCTTAACTTTTACTTATCTCGCAACAACGTTTTGCCCAAAGACCAGGAGTTTGATATTGCTGGCAAAATAGAAGCAGCAGATCTGTCGGCCGATGGCAAAAAGCTGGCTGTGGTATCGCGCGGCGAATTATTTGTGAGTGATGCTGATGGCAAGTTTATCAGGCAAATAGAGCGTAACAGTGGCGAACGGGTGATGGAAGTAAAATGGCTGCCCGACAACCGCAGTCTGATTTACAACCAAACGCTGGGCGGTTATACCAACTGGTACACCGTACCTGCCGATGGCAGCGGCAAACCTAAACAGTTGACCAACGAGAAACGCAGCAACCGTATGCTGGCCCTGAATAAAAATCGCACCCAAGGCGTTTACCTGAGCGGGCGCGACGAGGTGCGGGTGATAGACATGAAAACCCTGGCCAGCAAAACCATCGCTAAAGACGAAATATGGGGATTTCAAAACTCTCAGCCAAGATTTTCGCCCAACAGCGAGTATGTGGTGTACACGGCTCACCGCAATTTTGAGCAGGATTTGTTTGTGTACGACATGCAGTCGGGTAAAACGCTAAACTTAACCAATACCGGCGTTACCGAGGATGACCCGTTTTGGTCGCCTGATGGTAAGTACATCTTTTTTGCATCGTCGCGCACCCGTCCCGAATATCCTTATGGCTCGGGCGATGCTCATATTTACCGCATGCCGCTGCAAAAGTTTGACGACGCTTACCGGTTAGATAAATTCCGTGATTTGTTCAAAGAAGAGAAAAAGCCCGAAATGCCGGCAGTTAAGCCTGCTACTGATAAAAAGAAAATCACTAAAAAAGATACGGCCAAAAAGCCTATTTCTGAGCAGCCCATTCCTAAAGCCCCGGCAAGTATTGCCATCAATACCGAAGATTTGATGAAACGGCTGGAACGCATCAGCCCGAATTTTGGTCAACAAAGCTCACCTTATGTGATACAAAAGGGAGACAAAACCATGGTTTATTACCGGTCTGACCAGGCTGAGGGCCGCCCGGGTATCTATCGTACTACATTAGAGAACTTTGAGAGTCCGAAAACCGAAAAAGTTGCAGGTGCTGATTTCTATGATTTTAATATTATCACCGGCGGCGAAAAATACTACCTGTTGGGTAACAACAATACGCTATACAAACTTAACCTCGACCAGAATAAGGTAGACCGTGTGGATATCAGCTATCGTTTTGACCGCAACCTGCAAAGCGAGTTTAAGCAGATGTTTGACGAGGCGTGGGCCGGTTTGGAAGAAAACTATTATGATGGCAGCTTTCACAATGCGGATTGGGCCAAAATACACGACCAGTATGCCGTTTATCTGCCTTACGTCACCAATCGTGCTGATTTAAGGTTGATGCTAAAAGATATGTTGGGTGAGCTTAACTCATCGCATATGGGCTTTAGTTCTAACGGTCTGGAAGAGCGTACCAACCTGCGTTACCGAACTATGGAAACCGGTATTGTATTCGATAATTCCGAACCATATAAAGTATCGCATATATTAAATTTAAGCAATGCCGACCGCGCCGGTATCAACGTTAAACCTGGCGACAAGCTAAAAGCGGTAAACGGTGTACCGGTTGATGAAAGCCAGGACCGCAATGCTTACTTCACCAAACCATCACTGGATGAAGAAATGGAACTAACCTTTGAGCGTGACGGAAAGGATTATACCATAAAAATTCACCCGGAGGCATCAGCTAAATTTAAAACTGATTTATATGATGAGTGGGTAGCTTACAACCGCAAAGCCGTAAACGATAAAGGTAAGAGCCGCATTGCTTACGTGCACATGAAAGATATGTCGACCGGTTCGCTCGAAACGTTTTTAGAGGATATGGTAGGCGATGCCTATAAAAAGGATGCGCTGATACTCGACCTGCGTTTTAACACCGGCGGTAACGTACACGATGCCGTGCTTAACTTTTTATCGCAGCGCCCTTACCTGCAATGGCAGTACCGCGATGGGCAGCGCACACCGCAACCTAACTTTGCACCTGCCGCCAAGCCAATGGTGCTGTTAATTAACGAGCAAACCTTGAGCGATGGCGAAATGACGGCTACCGGATTTAAAAGCTTAGGCTTGGGTAAAATTATCGGTACCGAAACTTACCGTTGGATTATTTTTACCAGTGCCAAAGGCCTGGTGGATGGTTCGAGCTATCGTATACCTGCCTGGGGCTGTTTTACGCTGGACGGCAAAGACATCGAAAAAGAAGGGGTGAAGCCGGACATCTACATCAAAACAGCCTTTGCCGACCGGATGACCAACCACGACCCACAACTCGACCGCGCTATAGAAGAGGTAATGAAGCAGTTGAAATAGACAGAAGTTTGGGGGCGAATAAATACTGCTGATTTAAAAATGAGAAGTTAGCAGCGTTTGTCAAAACCTAACTACCTAAAAACAACAAGGGCTTGAAACTTACTGTTTCAAGCCCTTGTTGTTTTTAGGTTAACAGCGAACTTACGCTTTTTGGTTAGGCAGGATAGCTTCTTTCTTTTTGCTCTCCATAAAGAAAGCGCCAATCAGGAAGACAACTAACAAAATTGAACTTGCCAGTGAAATACCTTCGCCGGTATAGTACGAAGCCGGGTGGAAGATAAACTCAATTTTATGGTTACCTACCGGTATTTTAGCAGCACGTAATACATAATCGGCTCTGAAATAAGGTTGCTCGACGCCGTCAATCAACATTTTCCAACCTTTGTTATAGTAGATTTCTGAGAATACGGCAATTTGCTCAGATTGTGAGCCTGATTCGTAAACCATATGGTCAGGATTGTAGCTAACTAATTTGATAGTCGCGCTGCCATCAATAGGGTGTGGTTTGCTTTCGGCTAATGCTTTGTATTGCTGGTCAACAATGGCTTCGGTTTTAGGGTCAAAGCTGCTGATGGCCTGCATCTCTTCATCGGCGTTACGGGCAAACTTAACGCTTTGTACAAACCAGGCATGTCCGCAAGCCGTGCTGTTGACTTTCATGGTAGCAGTTTGCGTTTTAGGGTCTGCACTGATGATATACTTGGTATTTAGCATGTCCAGTACATCGTTGTTAATGCTCTTGCTAAATTGAGATTCAATCAACTCGTCATAACGTTTTAAGCGGGCGGCAGAATAACCACCGATTGACTTATGGAAGTAAGGGCTGAATGCATCCTGCAAAATACTTTGCGTCATATCGAAAACGCGATAGTCGGGGTCGGTATCACGCATAATGAACTGATCAACCTCGCGAGGCTGTATTTCGTTCGTTGCTTGCTTTTCGGTAAAGCTGTCGCTGTTCAGGTAACGTTTGTCTACCTGCCACATATCTACCAGGATAATTGCTAAAAAAGCAACAGATAAGACAGTAGCATTTACTTTTTGCTTCAGGTAAGCCCACATCAAACCAAACGTAATCAAAACAAATATTAACGTACGGATAGCATCTGCACGGGCTAATGACTCACGGTCGCTTACCACGCCATTCATAACACTGGTAGCTAACGCGCTGTCGCCCTGGAAGGCTTGGGTAAGATAACTGATGATATCCTGCTGATTTGAGCTTCTAAAGCTTAACAGTACGCTTGGCACCAATACCAGCAGCAAAGTAATGCCACCTACAATGTAAAGCGTCAACAATAATTTTTTAACCAGGGCTGCTTTATCAGTTGTGGTAATAGCTTCCTGAACGGCCATAATAGCCAATACCGGGAAACATAAGCCAGCCACCGCCAAAATAGATTCAACCGCTCGGAACTTGTTGTAGAATGGGAAATAATTAAAGAACAAATCGGACACAAAAGGGAAGTTTCGACCGAATGAAAGCAGCATCGTTAAAATAACTGAAGCCAGTAACCACCATTTGAGACGGTTTTTAACAATGAGTAAACCAAAAACAAACAAGAAGCAAATAATGGCGCCAAAGTAAAACGGCCCTTCGGTAAATTGCTTTTCGCCCCAATAAGTAGAAACACCGGCGCCGCCTAATTGCTGGGTATAACCTTCAGCTTGTTCTTGCGGCAAGCCTTTAGCGGTAAATGCTTTAGTAACCGCTGATTTAGCCGGGTCGATTTCGCGCATACCTGATGCACCGCCGTAAGCGTTGGGAACCAAAAAGGTTAAACATTCGCCCACGCCCTGGCTCCAGGCATATGCGTAATCTTTAGGTAAGCCTTCGCTTGGTTCGGTAACGTTTTTGGTCAGGTTTGATTTACCGCGGATGGTGTCTTTGCCGTATTCGTAAGTGCTCCACAATATGGATGCATTTACTGCTAACGCAAGCACAGTTGCACCAAAAATGTAAGCTGCAGATTTGATGAATGCGTTAATGGTTTTGTTTTTGAATGCGTGGTAACACTCAATGCACAATAAGATGAGCAACGCTAAAAACAGGTAATAAGTCATCTGGATATGGTTAGCCCGTATTTCAAGCGCCAGAAAGAGCGCTAAAAGTGCGCCGCCTAAAATGTACCGTCCCCTAAAGGTTAAAATTACACTGGCCAGTATGGGCGCAAAAAATGCAATAGCAAACGCCTGGTTGGCATGGCCTGCCACCATCAAAATGATATTGTAAGATGAAAATGTAAAGGCAATAGCACCAGCAGCCGATAGCCACGGATTTATCCTTAATACCCTGAACAGAAAATAGCCGCCCAAAAGCAGCAATAAAACAGTATCAACCGGGCTCGGAAAAACCGCTTTAAATCCTGAAACAATGTGCGAGGTAATATTTTTGGAGTAAGGTGCCCAAATTTGATAGGTAGGCATGCCACCTAAAATCTGGTTAGTCCATAAGATGGTTTCACCTTTGGCCCGGTAGTCCATAATTTCTTTTTGTGTAGACTGAGCCCGGGTAACGTCGTTTTGTCCTAAAGTTTTACCCTGAAAAGCAGGGGTAAAATAAAGAAAGCAGATAAGAAGAAAAACTCCGATGATGGCAAAATGAATGCCGTTGCGCTTAAACCAATTACTCATTTATCTTTGGGGAAAAATTTATTCCCCAAAAATAGAAAATTGAGCGATAATAGAAACGATTAGTTTACAAGGGTTTTACCGTGTTGCAGTGTAATGCCACTATACCTAAAAGATAATAGAGCAGAGCCATGCCAACCAAGCTAACCGCATAAATAATCTGCGTTTTTTTCTCCGCAAATTCATCCCGGTTACGGCGGATGGTGTAATAATTATAAAAGGCTAATCCCGCTAAGGCTACCCATAAAAACCAGTGTATACCCTCACAACTGACACTCCACTGAACAGCCATCGCAAATACAATGTAGTTTGCTGTTATCAGGGTAATGAGTGATTGCAGGCTATAGTGACGGTCCTTAAATAAACTTTCGGGTGCGTTCATAGTGGTTTATTTTACTTCTTCATAATCAATAAAATCGCCTTCATTGTCCGGAATGGCGTTTTTAGGTGCCGGAGGTACATAATCTACTTTCAATCTGCCTTCAGGCCGTTTGGGCTCCTGCTGGCGATATTGCTGCTGACGGTTAAACTGCTGCTGTTGCGCTTTGTTTACCATCCCTTGGAACAACATAGGTAAAAATATACGTGCCAGGGAACGAACAATATAC
>CAJYSL010000157.1 GCA_913777515.1 uncultured Mucilaginibacter sp. | reverse complement strand
TTTCTGCTTCTTGTTTTTTTGCCATTAAATAAATTGTCTCCTTTTCCCAATTAATTGGGACTGCAAAGGTACAGATAAATTTCTTTTAAATAAAAGAAAAAATATTGTTAAATGCTGATATTGAAGCGAATATTAGAACTCTTTGATGTGCAAATGTGCGGATATGCAAATGTGCAGATTGAAAATTAATTACTCGAATTGGAGGCTTTATATATTTATTCTTCTACGTCCGCAGTAGTCTAAAGCAAACTCATCTGCATATTCGCACATCCAATCCACATCTGCACATTTAAGCTGCGCTCACCGGTTCTATAAAAAGCTGTTTATAGTGAGGGTAGGCTTTCTGTATGGATGCCCGGATGTTTTCAATCGCGGCGATGATTTGCTGATTGCTGTCGTTAGGTTTAAAATTGATTTTTAATACCAGGATAACTTCTTCGGGAGCCAAAAAGGTAGACAGGTGGTGAACCACTTGATTAACGGATTCGTTATTTTCTGCTATACTGATTACTTTCTTTAATTCGTCGGGCATTGGTGTTTCGCCCATCAGCAGGCTGCGGCTTTCGCGTACCAATACGATGGCCACAGCGGTAAGTAGTAAACCAATCAAAATCGAGGCAATACCATCAATATAAGGATTATCGAGCAGCTGGCCTAAAAATATGCCGGTAAAAGCTATCAATATACCTATCACATCAGCCGCATCTTCAAACAATACGACAAAGGTAGGCGGGTCTTTACTTTCGCGCACGGCTTGCCAAAAAGGCGTGTCCCCGCGCTGGCGGGTAAATTCTTTTAAAGCAGTGATGAAGGAGATGCCGTCAAATATAAAAGCTATTCCTAAAACAGCATAATTCCATACTGGGTTAGTGACGTGCTCCGGGTTAATGAGATGTTCAATACCTTCATAAATAGAAAAGCCTCCGCCCAAAGCAAAAAACAATAACGATACGATGAATGACCAGAAATATAACTCGCGGCCATAGCCGAAAGGGCGATGCTCATCTGCCGGCTTTTGGCTTCGCTTAATGCCTAAAAGCAATAATACCTCGTTACTGGTATCTACCAATGAATGTATACCTTCGGACACCATGGCCGAACTGCCGGTAAAAAATGCGGCAACCAGTTTGGTAATAGCAATCAACAGATTAGCTCCAAGAGCAGTGTAAATAGGCGTTTTTGATGCAGGCATACAACATGTATTACAGCGGTAACGATAATTGGTTTTTAAAGTATAATGGTCTTGGCAGATATTTACGCAAACCAAGTATTTAATACCATTAGTGTAATAAAGCCGTTATGTCTGTGTTATTTTGGTAAAAGATGCTGTAAAGAAATATATTTGCGGTGAGTTTTATTTTGAACAAGCGTACGGCAAAAATACTAACCTCTATATGGCTGCTGCTCATTTTTATGGCGGGGCAGGTGATAGTATTTGCGCACACGCACCAAACCGATACACAATCGGCCAAGCATTACTCTCAAAAACATCAATCCAAAACAACTGAAGATAAATGTCCTATTTGCGTTCAGCATGGGCATGTTCAGCTGTTTTTGCAGCAACATCATTTCTATTTCTGGTCAGTAAGCAGTTCTTATGCTCCTGTTGCCTGTGCGGTAATCTATCAAAGCATCAAGGCACATCTGGCCGGTAACAGGGGGCCACCCGTACATAATTTACTGTTTGCATAAGTAGTAGCCATCGCTGCTGCCGTTTTACTGTGTTCAATAAATTATAAGTTCAGTTACCCTATCATCATGAAAATGAAATTATTAGGCAGCTTGTTGCTGCTTATGTTACCTGCATATATTTTTGCGGCCGTTGCTGCATTTACCGGTAAAGTTACCGACTCCAAAACTAACGAGCCAATTATCGGCGCAACCGTTACCATTCCTCAATTAAGAATAAGCACCAGTACCGATGCCAACGGGCAGTTTACTTTTGGTACGCTGCCGGCGCGTGGCCGTTACGTGGTTGAGGTGCGTTATGTTGGCTACCAAACCATGGTTAAAACGGTAGACCTATCATCGCCCTCTTCGCTCGATTTTACATTAACACCCAGTATTGTAGAAGCCCGCGAAGTGGTAGTTACCGGTACACTGGTAACGGCTACCAGCAAGTACAACAGTACTTCGGCCAGTGTGGTAAATAAAGAAGATTTGCAGGGCTCATATACTAACTTGATTGATGCTTTAGCTAAGCAGGTACCAGGCGTAAGCCAGATTACTACCGGTCCGGGTATATCTAAACCGGTAATCAGGGGTTTGGGCTATAACCGTGTGGTAACCCTGAGCGATGGAGTGAAGCAACAAGGCCAACAGTGGGGCGATGAGCACGGCATTGAGCTTGACCAGTACCAGGCCGACCGGGTAGAAGTATTGCGCGGAGCAGCTTCTTTACAATACGGCTCGGATGCTATTGGCGGTGTAATTAACCTGGTTGAGCCATTGGCACCCGCACCGGGTAAAATTAAGGGTGAGTTATTGTCTAATTATTCTACTAATAACGGCTTAACCGGTTCGTCGGCTATGTTGACCGGTAACGAAAACGGTTTTGTTTGGCGCGGCAGAGGGTCTTACCAGAATGCCTATTCTTTTAAAACACCGGATGGCTATTTCCCTAACAGCGGGTTTAATAATACAAACCTAAGCGGTATGGTGGGCTTAAATAAAAGCTGGGGCTATTCGCATTTAAACGTGTCTTACTATAAAAACAACATTGGCTTTTTTGACCCCGAAACGCCAGAAGACTTATATACTACCGAGCACTCAAGAACGCTTGATTACCCGCGGCAAGATATCCGCCATTTTAAAATAGCTTTGAATAATAATTTTGTTTTGGGCGAGGGTTCGCTGAAGTTGGATTTGGGCTATCAGAAAAATCAGCGCCGTGAGCTGGAAGACAGCGCCGTGCCGTCATTGTTTTTCGACCTGAATACTTACTCGCTGGATGCCAAATATTCTTTACCGGCTAAAAATGGCTGGGAGCCGGTTATTGGTTTAAGCGGAAGCATTGGCCATAGCGTAAACAAAGCCGAAGAAAAATTGATACCAGAGTACGATGCTTATGCCACCGGTGTATTTGCCTTTGTGAAAAAAACTTATGGTGCCAACAGTGTAAGCGCCGGTTTAAGGTATGATTATATTCAAAATAAAGGCAAGCAACTAATTGAAGATGGTGAGCAAAAGTTTACCGGCTTTAATAACAACTTTAACAGCTTGAGCGGCGCCTTAGGCTATACCCACGTGTTTAGCGAAAACCTGAATTTTAAAGCAAATGCAGGTTCTGCGTTCAGGGCACCAAACCCGGCCGAATTAGGTTCGAATGGCGTACACGAGGGGACGTTCAGGTATGAAATAGGTAACGGAAACCTGAACCCAGAGCGTAGTTACCAGGCTGATGCTACCCTTGAGTTTGGCTCAGGCGTGTTTACCGGCAGTGTAGGCGTGTACGAAAACTACATACACAATTACATTTACGCTTCTAACAACAATAACGAAACTATTGTAGTGCCTGAGGAAAACCTGGTAACTTATCCGGTTTACCGTTACGGACAGGTAAATGCCAATTTGTACGGCGCTGAGGCTAATTTAACTATACACCCGGTATCGTTTATTCATTTCGAAAATACGTTTGGCTATACCCATGCACAAAATATCACTTTAAACAGGCCACTTGCGTTTATCCCGGCCGGAAGCATGAACAATACCTTACGTTTTGAGCCAAAAATCAAAGGCCTTAATTCGTTTTATGTTTATGCCGGTATTAACAACTATTTCAGGCAAAATCGCATTGATGCCACTTTTGAAACGCCAACCAGTTCATACACGCTGTTAAACGCCGGTGTAGGTACTACGTTTAAGTTAGGCCGCCAGCAGCTTAAAGTTTATGTGTCCGGAAATAACCTGACCGATAAGCGTTACTATGACGCACTAAGCCGTTTAAAGCCCGGAAGGCTTAGCCAAACCGACCCAACGCTGGGCGTTTATAACCCCGGAAGAAACATTACATTCGGTTTCTTTTTACCGTTAGATATCAGGTAAAACGCAATATCGATACATCAAACAAAAGGCGCTTACCCAGCTGGATAAGCGCCTTTTGTTTTGTGAAGCGGCCTGAATTAAATCAGCGGATCATTACGGTCTTTACGCTGTTCTATCCGCTCGGCGTTTACTTCGGTATTGCGTACCGTATCACGAACGGTTTCTTCGCGCTCGTCAATGCTGCGGTTAACGTTAACTTCCTCCACCACGCGGGCCTGTTTGTTCACTACAGGTACCTCGCGGTGTTCGGTTATCTCCATATTTCCTTCTTTAAAAGTTTCGAAGGGCTGGGTTGATGCGGGCAGGTTATACACCTTGTTTTCTTCTACTAACGCCGGTTTGTTATGCACGGTATTATCTGGTATCAATGTGGTTCCGCCAACAGCGGCTTGCTCAATAGCGGCAGTGCTGTTTTGTGTTGCCGGTGTGCCACGATATTCAGCATCTCTGTCAACAATCGTTTTGTTATCCGTTAACGGTTCGTTAGTATAATCTTTAATAATAGTATGGCCGGAATGAACCGGGGCTGGAGTTACCTGCGCATCGGTAACCGGTGTGCGGCGGTTATATAACCTGTTTTGGTTAAACTGCTGATGGTCGTAAAAATTTTGCGCAACTGGTGTTGCTACCGCTTCTGTAGTAGCCGGTACATTCTCGGCAACTGTTGTATTTGCAACGTAAGGGCGCTCAAAGGTATCTACAATCAGCCGTTCTGCATCGTTGTCTAATGGCAGGCCGGTATAGTCAGGCAGCGCTTGTATCTGGTTGGCGGTTACGTTAGGGACAATCACATCATCATCCTTTTCGTGTAACTCTGCCAGTCCTATCGGTATTAACACCTTACGGGCATTTAAGCGCAGGTCGTTGGCGTCAGTATCTACAATCATATATCTTACCCGTTGCGATACCGGGTCAAACAGCAATTCAGTAACATCGCCAATAACCTGGTTTTGCTCGTTTTTTACTTCCCAGCCTTTAATGTTGTACTGGCCGTCTACTATTTCGTAATCGCTGCCGCCCAGTTCCTGCAGGCGGGGTTGCTCTTTATCATTATCGTAAGCCATGTGAGTTTTATTTTTTTAGGTCGTTTAATTGGATGTGCTGTCGCGCATGCCACCAGTGGTTGATGTAGAAATGGTGGTATCTGTAGATAGCGTACTGGTGGTATCTGCCGCACTACTGCCTAAGCCCGCGTTGTTGCCGCCACCGCGCAAAAAGTAAAAGGCCAGGCCGCCCACAATCAATATCAGAAGCAGCCAAAGCCACCAAGGCGATTTATTTTTAGGTCTAACATTAATCTCTGCCATAGGTAAATTGTTGAGTGTTGAAAATGCTTATAAAAACAACAGCCACTACAAAGAATGGCTGTTGTTTGTTTTTTACCGGTGCGGTTTACACATTGTCTTTATAGTCGTTGTAGCTTTTGTTGCTGTCCGACCGGTATACCGGGTTGTTGGTTGTATTATTCAAATTTTCGGTATCTACCTCTGTATTACGTACCGAGCCGCGTACAGTTTCTTCGCGTTCTGATACTTCTTTATCCAGTTTCACTTCTTCAACCACACGGATATCTTTGTTTACTACCGGTACTTCGTTGTGTTCTCTTACCTCGAAGTCGCCTTCTTTAAAATTATTAAAGTCGGCATCTGTTGCCGGGCGGTTTACCGGTGTGCGCTCTACGTTCACATGTTCCTGGCGCAAGCGGATATTTTCTTCAACCGGGCGTTCTACAATGCGGCTGCGCAGGCGTAAACCACCGGTTTCCTCCTCGCGTTTGCCCACCTGCATGTCTTCCTGTAAAATTGGAATGGTACCTGCCGGCAAATCAATATTTTTATAGCCTGTGTTGTTGTTGTCGTCTTCGTTGTTTAACCGGTTGTCCGCGTTGTTGGTCATCATGTCGCGGTCTACCTGCGGGTCGGTATGGCCTTTAAACTGATTGGTCTGATAGTTATCAGAACCACTTAAATTTGTAGTGCCGGTGGTACTGTTGTAGTTATTGTCGTTATAATTATTGTCTACATCATTAGCGCCGTAATTGTCCAATATCTCGGCGGCACGCTGGGCCTCGTCCGAGTTGCGGGCATGCACGGTAACAATGGTTCCTTTGCGGCCTGCTTCGGTGTATTTGTCGCGCGTATCATCATCATCGCCACCAAACAGGTTACTGAAAAAATTGCTTACCCGGTCGCCAAAGTCCTGTTCGTGTTCTTCTGTAACGCCGTCGCCGGTCGCAATATCAATGTCGGCGCTGTTAAATCCGTTGTTCACTAAATAATCCTTCGCTTCTTGCGCTTCGCTGGTGTAGCTAAAAACGCCTACTACAGTGTGTGACATGTTTTTCTGTTTTTAAATAAATTAATTGATTTATGATAGATGGTAAGGAATGGTTTTCTAAAGATTGGTTGTACGGCTCACAGTAACCTCCTCGCGGCGTACTTTTTCCTGACTCGGGTTGGAGGTTTCCGTGCGCTTTTTGGTGATATGCACTTCTTCCACCAGCATCAGTCGTTTTTCAACCACTAACACTTCTTTCAATACTGATATAATGGTTGTGTCGCCGTCTTGCCGTACAGCCGGCGGAGGCGTATCCACATACTGGTTAATCGCTTTTTTCTCTACAGTTACTTCTTCGTGAGTGACCGGTACGTCAACCGTAACATCCTCGTCAATTACCCGTTTGGATACGTTGACCTTTCCACTTTCAACCAATTGCTTACCAACCTGCAAATCTTCGCGCATTACTGGTATAGTGGTGTTTTCTGCTTGCTGTTCCTCGCGGTTTTCAGCAGTATTTTTATCGGCGAATATATTCCAGTTTGCCATAAAATATGGGTTATAACTATTAATTAAAACAGCTATCCGTTTTTCATTTGGGTAGCATAAATTAAAAGTCCGTTTGGCTTATAAGGTTTTAAAAAATTGATAAAATGTATTGAACCGCTTGAAGTTATGTGGGAGGTGTGAGTTTTGTTCTGTATGTCTCACTTTCTCAAAACAAATCTTTAAGTATATACTTTAAAGAAAAGTAATTAACCGGATTGGTTTTTGTCATTAAATGCAATACACACTTTAAATACTTTATAGCTATGTTTGACCAGATATTGGGAATTGTAAAAGAGCAATTAAATAACAACCCTGAGGCCAAAGCCGCTTTACCGCAAGATAAGAGCGATGCCATAGAGCAGGAAATTGCCAGCCATGTAGAAAACCAGGTGAAAAATCAGGCGGTAAGCTCGGGCGGTGGCATAGGCGATTGGTTGTCGTCGTTAGCAGGCGGCAGCAACAATTCTTCTACTGCAGATATGGGCGGCGGTTTGGTAACTAACCTTGCTAATAAATTTGGATTGCCACCGGCAGCAGCCACGGCCATTGCGGCGGCTTTGCCTGGTATTTTGCAAAAGTTTGCCAAAAAAACCAACGACCCTAACGACAGCAGCTTATCGCTCGACGGTATACTGGGCTCTTTGACAGGTGGCAAAGGTTTAGGCGGACTATTTTAAGCCAATAGCCAAATCAATATTGTTGCAGGCAAAACCATTACGGTTTTGCCTGTGTTTTTTTACAAGATTTTTGAAAGATGAATACAACGGCCGTCAGGTATACTAATGAGTTTTTATCGGCCATGCGTGAGCAGACAGATATTGCGGCGGATGACTTACTGGCACGGTGCTTCGGCAGCGAAGAAGGTAAGTTAGCCTTGCGCAATTACCTGACTAACCTGGAGTATAACTCGCAGCTTCTACAGCTGCCGGAATTACTGCAAAACGAACCATTATTACGTAACGCTGTACAATTGCCTGCATGGGCTGATGCAAAGCAAATGCAGGTAGGGGCCGCTTTTTTTGCCCGCTACGCATCTTTAATTATGAATATGCTGGGTTTGTTGTCGTTGCCTTACTGCTACGCGGCAGCAGATGGTGCCAGGGTGTTGTACTATTCTGAACGATTACGGAATGATGTAGGCAAACGCCTGCGCGAGACTGGTGAATTTGTATGGCAGGTGATGTCGCCTAACGCATTTGCGCCCGAGGGGCAAGGTTTTGCCTCAATCATAAAAGTGAGGATGATGCATGCCATGGCGCGTTACTACACACTTAAAAGCGGGCACTGGCAAGCAGCCTGGGGGCAACCCGTAAACCAGGAAGATATGGCGGGTACTAACCTGTCGTTTTCATTATTAGTCATCAGGGGGCTGCGTAAGCTGGATATTGCTGTAAGTTATACCGACCAACAAGCTTTTATGCATTTATGGAATGTGATTGGCTGTTTGCTGGGCGTAAACAGAAGCTTATTGCCTGAGGATGGACAGCAAGCCATTGCATTAGAGCAAGCCATTAGCCTGAGGCAGATAAAACCGTCTGAAGAGGGTAGAGCCTTAACTAAATCGCTTACTGATTATATTACCGGAGCAAACCTGACAAAGGGCAGCATCGGTGCTAAAGATACCGTACAATTGATGCGCTTTTTGTTAGGCGACGAAATTGCTGATATAATTGCTTTGCCAGCAGGGCAGGTGCCCGCATCGGCCATAAACCTGCTCAAGCTGGCTGGAATGTTTCAGGAGTTTAAAATGGTGCCTTCCGTCAGTAACGAATACCGACAGCAGTATAGCCAGTTTAAAAGGCAACATGCCGGATTATAAAACCTCCGAACATAGAAAAGGCTGCGAAAAATGCAGCCTTTTTTATGTTTATTACATCGTTTGATTAATGCACCGCATCTAATTCAACGTGCTTGGCAGGTTCTGTTTTCTTTTTAAAGAAACGTTCTTTGAGCCTTACCCTAATCAGGTACATACATGGTACTACAATAAGTGTAATGACGGTGGCAAAACCTAAACCAAAAATCATGGTCCAGGCTAATGGTCCCCAAAAGGCCACGTTGTCACCACCAAAGTGGATGTGTGGTTCAAAGTGCGTAAACAGGCCTACAAAGTCAATGTTAAAGCCCACGGCCAGCGGTATCAAACCTAATATGGCAGCCGTGGCGGTAAGCAACACCGGAGTCATCCGGGTGTGGCCGGCTTCAACTACGGCATCGTGCGGGTTGGCGCCTTGCTCAATTAGTAAGTCTGTAAACTCTACCAGCAAAATGCCATTACGTACCACTACACCGGCTAAGGCAATAATACCTACCCCGGTCATCACAATGGCCATGGTCATACCGAAGATGCTTACTCCCAGCAACACGCCGATGATGCTGAAGAAAATCTCGCTGATGATGATGAGCGTTTTGCCTATCGAGTTAAACTGAATCATCAAAATAACCAAAATCAACCCGAACGATGTGGCTAACGCACCGAGTAAGAAAGTAGCTGCTTCCATCTGGTCTTCCTGGCCACCGCCCTGGCGGATAGTTACACTATCGGGTTTTTTAAAGTTACGGATAGCCTGCAAAATGCTGGCATTTACCTCGTTAGCGTTATAAGGCTTAATTACGTTAGAGCCTAAGGTTAACACCCGGCGCTGTTGCTTGCGCTTGATGTTACTGTAGGTGTTGGTATATCGTATATCCGAAAATGCTGATATCGGCACCTGCCTGATAGCGCCGCCGATGGCCATATCGCGGTAGGTATACTTCATATTGCGAATATCGTCAATGCTGCTTCGTTGTTGCTCCAGCGCTCTTACCTTAATCTGGTAATCGTCTTCTTTGGTATTCCTGAAATCTCCTGCTTTCCAACCCAATATACTGGTAATCAGGTTTTGTGCAATTACGCCAGTTGATATGCCTTCACGGTTGGCACGGGCGCGGTCAATGTCAAAAACAATCTCAGGCTTATCGCTTTGCACGTCGGCTACCAGGTTTTCAATACCGGCAATGTTTTGTTTAGCCAGGTAAGCTTTTAAACGGTTGCTGGTTTTAATCAGCGTATCCAAGTTATCACCCACAATTTCGATACTTATATCTTTTTGCACCGGCGGGCCACTGCTTTCCTGGGCTACTGAAATCTGGGCACCTGGGTAACCCTGTACGGCACTGCGAATGTTTTTCAAAATAGCTTTGGTGTCTTTACCATTACGTTTACCGAACTCTACAAACGCTACGGTTACCTTGCTTTTGTTTTGATAATCGCCCTGGTCTTCATCTTGCGGGGCGGTTACACTTTTGGTTACGTTTGAGATGATAGATGTTACGATGTCTTTGTCGGGCTCGACTACTTGTGCTACCTTCTGCTCAATTTTTTTTGTCACCTCGTTGGTGGCAGCCTGGTCGGTGCCGATAGGCATAGTGATATATACGTAGGCAAAGTTAGGGTCGCCCGATGGGAAAAACTCCGGCGTTTTGCCTAACACTATATTGAGTATAATAGCCAGTACAAATAATCCTAAAGTGCCCAACAATACCGTAACGGGGCGTTTAACCGCCCGCTCAAGCCACTTGGCATACCAGTTTTGAAAGCGCGGCCATACATTTTTCTGGAACCGGTCAATTATTTTCAGTAAAACAAAATGGTTAAGCAGGTAAAGAATAATAAACAGCACCATCAGGTTAGGCATCAATACCGAAATGTGCAATGCGCTTTCAGCAGGAGTAAAGGTCATCAAATAAAGAATGACCGTGATAGCGCCCATGATGAAGGTGGTTTTGCGGGTACCTTTATCAAATTTCGGGTGGTCATGCTCGCCCTCTACATGCGGTTTCATAAAATCAACCGCAAACACCGGATTCATGATATAGGCTACCACTAATGACGCCAATAGTGTGATGATGAGTGTGATAGGCAAAAAGAACATAAATTTACCTATGATACTGTTCCAGAATGCTAAAGGAACAAAAGGGGCCAGGGTAGTCATGGTCCCCGAAAATACCGGTAAAAACACCTCGCCAGCAGCTATTTTAGCAGCTTCTTTAATCGGTATCCGGCCATTATCAAAAATACGGTGGGTATTCTCGATAACCACAATAGCATCGTCTACCACAATGCCCAATGCCAGCAAAAACGAGAACAGCACAATCATGTTCAGGGTAAATCCAATCCAGGGCATCACCAAAAAGGCAATAAAACATGACAGCGGAACCGACAGTGCCACGAAGATTGCATTGGTCGTACCCATAAAAAACATCAAAATGACGGTTACCAGTATAAAGCCGATAACGATGGTGTTGATTAAGTCATTTAGGGTAACGCGAGTTTTGTCGGACTGGTCACCGGTAACTGTAATGTTTAAGCCTTTCGGTAAAACGGTTTTCTGCTTTTCTTTAATCAGCGCATTAATCTTATCAGAAGCCTCTATAAGGTTTTCGCCCGCTCGTTTACTTACGTTTAGCGTAATTACATTCTTGAATTTGTTGCTTTCGGGCGTTTTCAGGCGGGCATAGCTTTCCTGCTCTAAAAAGGAGTCTTTAACTTCGGCTATATCACGAAGGTATACCGTCTGGCCTTTTGGATTACGGATGAACATTTCACCGACCTCGTCAGCGCTTTTAAAGTCTTTATTAATATCAATGCTTCTTCTAACACCGTCAGTTTTAATTGAACCTACCGACGCCAGAATGTTTTCGTTGCCGATAGCCTGTATAATATCATTGAAGGTAAGCTGAGCGGCACTCATTTTATTGATATCTACATTAACTTGTATTTCGGGTGTTAATGCACCAATTTCATCAACTTTTGATATTTCTTTAAAACTTTCAATATCGTCTTTCAAAATATCTGCGTACTCTTTAAGCTTTTTCAGATCGTAGTCGCCCGAGAGATTTACATACAAAATAGGTAAATCGGCTACGTTGATGTCCGATATCACCGGTTCTTTGAAGTTGTCATCGCCTTGCGGAAGGTCTGCTTTGGCTTTGTCAACCGCATCCTTTACCTCAATTTTGGCATCTTTAACATCCACCTTGGTGTTAAATTCTGCAGTGATGAAAGAAACGTTCTGCGATGAATTGGAGGTGACTTTTTTCAGTCCTTTAAGGGATTTTAATCGTTTTTCAATCTGCCGCGTTACCAGGTTTTCTATGTTTTGAGGCGATTGGCCCGCAAAAACGGTAGTGATGAAAATTTTAGGAACAGCAATATCCGGAAAGTTTTCTTTCGGCAAATTGTTGTAGCTAATGAGGCCTAGTACCGTAATCAAAAACATGAGTACGTATACCGCGGTTTTGTTATCAATGGCCCAGCTTGAGGGGCCAAATTCTTTTTTCAGATCTTTCATAATGAATTACAGATCAGTAAATTTTTAATTAAGTGGACCGGGTTAAGATACTTTTATCTTGTCGCCGTCTTCAATATCTGAGGCACCGTCGATCACCAGCTGGTCGCCGGCTTTAATACCCGATAGTACCTCGGTTTGCCCGGCATAAGTTTTTCCGGTTTTAATCACTACTTTTTTGGCTGTACCGCCATTGTTGATGTATACATAATCGCCCTCTTCCGAACGCTGTATGGCTTTAACCGGGATTACGATAGCGTTGGATTTTGAGTAATCGGCAATTTTTAAAATAGCAGTCATGTTAGGCCTCAAGGTGCTGCGAACAGGCAGCTTAACCTCAACTGCAAAGCTACGCGAGGTAGGGTCGATAGCCTTTGCTGCAAAGCTAATACGGGTGGTAAGCGAGTCGCTCGCATCGGGTACCAATACTTTAACTGTATTACCTGTGTTTACGCTGCCGGCATAAGATTCGGGCACATCTGCCTTAACTTTTAAATTATCGGCGTTAACAATACGTATTCCGGTAACACCCGGTTGGGCAGCTTGGCCAAGCTTTAA
>CAJYSL010000156.1 GCA_913777515.1 uncultured Mucilaginibacter sp. | reverse complement strand
CGGCTTACTTTACCCGCGAGGAGATGGAGATGTTGCTGCCGGTAATTGATAATAACCAGTCCGACTCCGCTTGTCTGGATAATATTATCGAGATACTGCAGCACTCCGGCCGTTCATTACCGCACGTGATGATGATGCTGATTCCGGAGGCTTGGGATGGTAATGAGCAAATGGACCCGCTTAAAAAAGCGTTCTACGAGTATCATGCTACCATTATGCAGCCATGGGATGGTCCGGCCGCTATCTGTTTTACCGATGGTAAACTGGTAGGTGCATTATTAGACCGTAATGGATTGCGTCCGTTGCGTTACACCGTAACTACCGATGGTCGTGTAATTGCCGCCTCAGAAACCGGTGTGTTAAATATCGATGAGTCTACCGTATTGAGCAAAGGCCGTTTACAGCCCGGCAAAATGTTGCTGATTGATACGGTAAACAACAAAATCATCACCGACGAAGAAATTAAGAAACAACTGGCCGAAAAACAGCCTTACGGCCGTTGGCTGGAAAATTATAAAATCCGCCTGGAGGATTTGCCTGAGCCAAGGGTAAGTTTCTCAAGCCTTTCGCCCGATTCGGTATTTAAATATCAGCAGGTGTTTGGTTACACCCGCGAGGATGTTGATGGCATTATTAAACCGATGGCTATTGACGCCAAAGAACCGGTGGGTTCAATGGGTACGGATGTGCCATTGGCAATATTATCTGATAAGCCTCAGCATTTATCGAGCTACTTTAAGCAGTTTTTTGCGCAGGTAACCAATCCGCCAATCGACCCGATTCGTGAGCGTTTGGTAATGAGCTTGGCTACCTTTATTGGTAACAACGGTAATTTGCTTGATGAGGACAAAATGCATTGCCATTGCGTAACCTTAAAGCACCCAATACTGCGTAACCACCAATTGGAGAAACTGCGTAGTATTGATACCGGTTTGTTCCATGCCAAAACACTGCAAACTTACTTTAAAGCCGACGGACAGCCCGGCTCGTTGCAAAAAGGTATTGAGCGCCTATGCCGTTACGCCGAAGATGCGGTTGATGACGGTTTCGAGGTATTAATCCTGTCCGACCGTGCTATCGATTCTGAACACGCCGCAATACCATCATTGCTGGCGGTATCGGCCGTACACCACTACCTGGTTAAAAAAGGCCGTCGTGGTGCTGTAGGTTTGGTGGTTGAGGCCGGCGACGTTTGGGAAGTACACCATTTTGCCTGTTTATTGGCCTTCGGTGCTACTGCCATAAATCCTTACCTGGCGCTATCAACTATCGAAACGTTGAAAAACAACGGCGGTATCGTAAGCGATTATGATATCAAAACTCTGTCTAAAAACTATGTAAAATCGGTTAATGATGGCTTGTTAAAGATATTCTCTAAAATGGGTATCTCTACCTTGCAGTCTTACCACGGTTCGCAGCAGTTTGAGATTTTAGGTCTGAATAAAGAAGTGGTTGACCGCTATTTTGCCGGTGCCGTAACCCGTATTGGTGGTTTAGGCCTGGACGAAATTGCCCGCGAAGCTTTAAGCAAACATAAATTTGGCTTCACTACATCAAAGAGCGAAGTTAAGCTGTTGCCCGAAGGCGGTATCTACCAGTGGAAACGCCGCGGCGAAGCCCACTTGTTTAACCCGCAAACGGTACACTTGCTGCAGCATGCTACTAGCACAAATAACTTTGATGTTTATAAAACATATGCCCGTTTGGTAAACGAGCAAACCGAAAAGCACTTTACCATCCGTGGTTTATTAGATTTTACCCATCACCGCGAGTCTATCTCTATCGATGAAGTTGAATCAATCGAAAGCATTATGAAGCGTTTTGCTACCGGTGCCATGTCGTTCGGTTCTATCTCGCACGAGGCCCACAGCACGCTGGCCATTGCCATGAACCGTATTGGCGGTAAAAGTAATACTGGCGAGGGCGGCGAAGACGAAATGCGTTACGAGCGTATGCCTAACGGCGATTCGATGCGTTCGGCTATCAAGCAAATTGCTTCGGCACGTTTTGGGGTAACCTCCAATTACCTGACCAACGCTGATGAGTTACAGATAAAAATGGCTCAAGGCGCTAAACCGGGCGAGGGCGGACAACTGCCAGGCCATAAAGTGGATGCCTGGATTGCTAAAACCCGTCACTCAACACCTGGCGTAGGCTTAATTTCTCCGCCGCCTCACCACGATATTTACTCAATTGAGGATTTGGCTCAATTGATATTCGATTTAAAGAATGCTAACCGTGCAGCCCGTATCAATGTTAAACTGGTATCAAAAGCTGGTGTAGGTACTATTGCAGCCGGTGTGGCTAAAGCACATGCCGACGTAATTCTGGTAGCTGGATACGATGGTGGTACGGGTGCGTCGCCAATCAGCTCTATCAAACATGCGGGTTTACCATGGGAGTTAGGTTTGTCGGAAGCACATCAAACCCTGGTGCGCAGCAAACTGCGTGCCCGCGTGGTGCTGCAAGCCGACGGACAAATGAAAACCGGCCGAGACCTGGTGATTGCTGCTTTGTTAGGCGCCGAGGAGTGGGGGGTTGCAACGGCGGCTCTGGTAGCCAGCGGTTGTATTATGATGCGTAAGTGTCATTTAAATACCTGCCCGGTAGGTGTGGCCACGCAAGACCCAGACCTGCGCCGTTTGTTTAGCGGCAAACCGGAGCATGTAGTCAACCTGTTCCGTTTCCTGGCCGAAGATATGCGTGAGATTATGGCCGAGTTAGGCTTCCGTACCATTAACGAAATGGTAGGCCGCGTGCAGTTTTTACGGGTTAAGGATAACATCCAAAGCTGGAAAGCTAAGAAAGTTGATTTGTCGGGTATTTTACATCCGGTTACTAACGCCAAAGGCAATACTTTATACAACAGCCAGGCGCAAGACCATGGTATGGATAACATCATAGATTGGAAACTGCTCGAAGCAGCACAACCTGCGCTGGAAGACAAAACGCCGGTATTTGCTTCTTTCGAACTAAAAAATACCGACCGTACTGTAGGTACTTTGTTGTCTAACGAAATATCTAAAAAATACGGTTCGGCCGGATTGCCCGAAAATACCATCAACTTCAAATTCACCGGTTCGGCCGGACAAAGCTTCGGCGCTTTTGCGGCCAAAGGTATAGCCTTTGAGTTGGAAGGTGAAGCTAATGATTATGTGGGCAAGGGCTTATCGGGTGCACAACTGGCTATCTATCCAAAAGCGGATGCAGGTTATGTGCCTGAAGATAACATCATCATTGGTAACGTGGCCATTTATGGTGCAACCTCGGGCGAGTTGTTTGTACGTGGTATGGCCGGCGAGCGTTTTGCCGTACGTAACTCGGGCGCTACCGTAGTAGTTGAAGGTGTGGGCGACCATGGCTGCGAGTATATGACCGGTGGCCGTGCGCTGATACTGGGTAAAACAGGCCGCAACTTTGCTGCCGGCATGAGCGGTGGTTTGGCTTGGGTATACAACCCGGATAACAACTTTGCTGCCAACTGTAACACCGAGATGGTTGACTTGGACCCGCTAAGCCAACAAGACGAAGAGCAAATTATTGCCTTGTTGAAAAAGCACGTGCATTTAACCAATAGCAAGCTGGCTCAGCAGTTACTGGCCAACTGGCAGGTAGCGGCAACGCATTTTGTAAAAGTATTCCCGCGCGAATACAAGAGAGTGTTAGAACAGCAGGAGTATCAAACATCAGCTAATTAAGAAAATGGGAAAACCTACAGGATTTCAAGAATATAACCGGGAGCTGCCGGCTAAAACAGCACCTCAGGAAAGGGTTAAAAACTACAACGAGTTTGTAGGCATGTACAGCGACGAGAAGCTGAACCAGCAATCGGCCCGTTGTATGAATTGCGGTATCCCGTTTTGCCATTCGGGTTGCCCGCTGGGCAATGTTATCCCTGAGTTTAACGATGCCGTTTACCGCAAAAGCTGGGAAGAAGCTTACGAGATTTTATCTACGACTAATAACTTTCCTGAGTTTACCGGCCGTATTTGCCCGGCACCTTGCGAATCTGCTTGTGTTTTAGGCATCAACAAACCTGCCGTAGCTATTGAGGAGATTGAGAAGCACATCATTGAGATTGCTTACTCGAAAAACCTTGTAAAACCGGTTGCACCATTTATCAAAACCGGTAAAAAAGTAGCGGTGGTAGGTTCAGGGCCTGCGGGTATGGCCGCTGCTGCTCAGTTAAGTAAAGCAGGCCATAGCGTTACCGTGTACGAGCGTGACGACCGTCCGGGAGGGTTATTGCGTTATGGTATTCCTGACTTTAAATTAGAAAAGTGGGTAATTGACCGTCGTGTAAAAGTGATGGAAGAAGACGGCGTTGTATTTAAATGCAATACCGAGATAGGCAAAGATATCAGCCTGGACGAACTAACCCGTACCAATGATGCGGTGGTGTTGGCAGGTGGTTCAACTATCCCTCGCAACCTCCCGGTACCGGGCCGTGAGTTGAAAGGTATCCATTTTGCGATGGACTTTTTAAAGCAACAAAACAAACGGGTAAGCAATACCAGTTTTGATGCCGAAGACATATTAGTAACTGATAAAGATGTGGTCGTGATTGGTGGTGGTGATACTGGTTCTGACTGTGTAGGTACTTCTAACCGTCAGGGTGCGAAATCTATCCGCCAGTTTGAGGTAATGATGCAGCCACCGCAGCAGCGTACGGCCAGCATGCCTTGGCCAAGCTATCCGATGGTGTTAAAAGTAACTTCATCGCACGAAGAAGGTTGCGAGCGCCACTGGGGAGTGAACACCAAAGAGTTTTTAGGTGACGAAAACGGTAACCTGCGTGCCCTGAAAGTAACCGACGTAAGCTGGGAAACCGATGTGATGGGCCGCCCGATGAAGTTTGCCGAAGTGGAGGGCTCGGAACGTGAATTGCCTTGCCAGGCGGTGTTTTTAGCCATGGGCTTTTTACACCCGCAACATACAGGCATGATTGAGCAGGCCGGTGTTGAACTGGATGAGCGTAAAAACGTTAAAGCTGCCGAAGGAGCCTACCGTACCAACGTAAGTAAAGTGTTTGCCTGTGGCGATATGCGTCGTGGTCAGTCGCTGGTGGTTTGGGCTATATCAGAAGGCCGAGAAGCTGCCCGTAAAGTAGATGAGTTTTTAATGGGCCACACCATGCTTGAAAGCAAAGACGTGGTGAGTGCTTTGGCTTATTAATAAGCCCATAAAATTGAAAAGCGGTGCCTGTCTTTGTGACAGGCACCGCTTTTTTTATTATACCGCAGCAGGCAGGTGAATTTCGGCCAGCATACAACGGGCACTGCCGCCGCCGAGGGTTTCGATGGTTGTTAGGTCGGCCGATACGATTTCTGTATACCGCTGCAACTGCTCAATTTGCGAAGAGGTTAATGATTGATGCGCGTTTTTCGACATCACCAGCAAGCTTTTGCCGTCGGTTCCTTGTACCTCGAGCATGTTGCCGGCAAAATGGTTCATTTGCTCAAGTGTAATGTCAATAATTTCTTTTCCGGCATCGGTCACTGATTTAATGACAGTTTGTTTTTCATCTCCGTCTTTAATACTGTCTAAGCAAACTACCGCAAACTGTTTACCTACGCACATCATTACGTTAGTATGGTAGATGGCCTGCTGATGAGCATCAGTTGCGGTAAAAGTAACCGGAGTATAATTTAAATGCTTGCAAAAAGCATCCAGCACGTCTTTATCAGTGCGCGGCGAAATGCATGCATAGGCAACGCGGTTTTCGCGGTCGAGCACCATGCTACCAGTACCTTCTAAGAATTTATTTTCCAGTTCAAACCGGCTTAAATCAATGATGTGCTTTACGGTAAACTGCTCTTCCAGTTTCCTGATGATGTCTTCACGGCGTTCTAACCTGCGGTTTTCGGCTTGCATGGGGTAGAGCAATACGTCGCCGTTATCATGAAAGGATACCCAGTTGTTTGGGAATATAGCATCTGGTTTATGCGGCTCAATGATGTCGTTAATTACATGCACATCAACACCTTTGCTTTTCAGCAAATTGGCAAAGGCATCAAACTCTTTCAGTGCAGTTTGCGCAGCCTCGGGTATAGCCGCTTGGCTTTGCTGAAAAGCGTTACTTTCGGCCGTTTGTTCATTAAAGCCGAAACTGGCCGGCCTAATCATTAATATTTTAGAGGTGGTCTGACTCATGATTCAATAGATTGATGGCGAAACTGTTCCCAAGTTTTATATGAGAATTTGAGAATGATTTGCATTTAAAATCTTTAAGGTGCTTAGCTTATGTTATCCCTCACCAGCGGCAAACTCATACAGTGAAAGCCGCCCCGCGCACGTGATAACTCTGACGATGGCATCAGTATCAAAGTGTCTTTCATGGTATGAGGGTCTAATCCGCCGTTTTCAAATTGCTGAAGTAAATCGGCCACCTTCTCTACCGAGAAGCCTGATTGCTTAAACGCTTCAACGGTTTTATCATTCCGGTCGTAGCCCAGTACTACGCCTTCTCTAAGAGCAAGCAGGTTGCAGGAGTCGGTCCATTGTTCGCGGGCATCAAACGGGAAGTTGTTTCCTCCCGAATAGATAAACTGGGTGGGTTCGGTACTTCTCAAATCGTTCCGGCTGATATCGTTCAGTAATTCTTCAATGCAACTGAATGAAATTGGCTGTTCATGCCCATTAATAAACTGTACAATTTCAGTTTTATCCTTAGGGCGCTTGTCGCCAAACCAACTCAAAGGGTCGGAGGCCGAAACCGACATATCGGCTCTTCCCAACGAACCTAAAATAACCCACACATTGCGCTTTACCTGCGTAAATACGGTATCAATGTGCATATAGTCGCGCTTGTGCGGTATTTTCAGTACGGTTACTTTTTCTACCACTTTATTTTCAAACAATAACTTGATAGCTTCGTGGGCGCCGCCTAACGAGGTGCGTTCGCTGCAGCCAATGATGACATGGTTTTTGCTTACTACCATCACGTCGCCGCCCTCGAGCGTTGTTTTTTCGTCTTGCTCTTTACCGGGGCGTAAAAAGTGCTGTACCGGGTCGGTAATTTCTAGGATATGCTCGCGCGAACCGGCAAAAAGCGGATGGTTAAATAAAATATACCTGGCCAGCAAAGTTTCGCGCGAACGTGCCTTTTTAGCAGGCTTATTAATCAGGATAAAATTATTGATGGTGATGCCAATATCCCGCGAAAAAATGAGGTTAGGGATAGGGGCAAAAATCAGGTTGTCTTTATACAGTGAGCCGGAGATGAAAATTTTGGCCAGTTCGACAGGAGCGGTCTTGTACAACTGCTGTTGTAAGCGGTAGTTACAGCTCTCAATAGCACATACCGAAGCGGTAAGCTTTTCGCGGATAACATCATTCTGTAAAATCTCAGCGAGCAACGTTTGTATTTCTATCACCTTATCCGAGCTGTAAAACTCTTGGTGGTCGGGCTTGTAAAAATTACGCTGGTTATCGGTGCTATCAATTTGCTGCAGTTGCCCTTTAATTTTATTGGGGTCCAGAAAATAGAGTAGCAACTTAATATAGTAGTCGTACTCGTTTCTGCGCATGGTATCTAAATGCACAATATCCTCAAAAAGCCAGTCCTGCGCTTTAGACGGGACAACCTTACCCAATCCGCTATCTGGACTATGAATTAACAGGGCACGCAAAGTGCCAATCTCTGAACTTACATTTAAGTTTAACTGATTAGCCGGTGAAGTCATAAAAGTTATAGAAGTAACCAAAGGTATTCATTTCTTAATCAAAATGATTATTGGCGGTAGGTTAAGTAGATTTAACTAATTTTGCCCCATGGATTTTATTATCGATGCAACCCTGCAAGCCGTAGCGCAACTATATCAAGCCCAAATTACCGCACAAGATGTTAACCTGCAACAAACCCGCAAGGAGTTTGAAGGGCAGGTAACCATCGTGACTTTCCCGTTTACCCGCTTCTCTAAAAAATCGCCCGAGCAAACCGGTAACGAAATTGGTGCTTACCTGGAGGCCAACGTTCCCGAAGTTGCGGGTTATAATACCGTAAAAGGTTTTCTGAATATAGTTATAGCTGATAAGTACTGGCTCAAGGTTTACCAAGATACGGTAGCTCAACCTGGCTTTGGTGTAGCACCTAAAAATGGCAAGAAGGTGATGGTAGAGTATTCGTCGCCTAACACCAATAAGCCATTGCATTTAGGCCATGTGCGTAACAACTTATTGGGTTACTCGGTAGCAGCCATTTTAGATGCCGCAGGTTACGAGGTCATCAAAACCAATTTGGTGAACGACCGGGGGATCCATATTTGTAAATCCATGCTGGCCTGGCAACTATTTGGCAACGGCGAAACGCCAGAATCTGCACAAATGAAAGGTGACCATCTGGTGGGTAAATATTATGTGATATTTGATAAAGAATATAAAAAGGAAATCGAAGAGCGCATAGCCCAAGGCATGACTGAAGAAGAAGCCAAAAAGCATGCGCCATTGATGAAGCAGGCACAGCAAATGTTGCAGAAATGGGAAGCGGGCGATGAGCAGGTAATTGAACTTTGGAAAACCATGAACACCTGGGTCTACGATGGTTTCGCCAAAACTTATAAAAAGCTGGGTGTTAATTTCGATAAGTTTTACTATGAGTCGAACACTTACCTGTTAGGTAAAGATATTATTGAAGAAGGCTTGGAAACAGGCGTGTTCTTTAAAAAGGAAGATGGTTCGGTGTGGATTGACCTAACGGCCGATGGACTGGACCAGAAACTGGTATTGCGCGGCGACGGTACGTCAGTGTATATCACCCAGGATTTAGGTACTGCTCAACTAAAGTACAACGATTTCGGTATGGACGAGTCGATTTACGTGGTGGGTAACGAGCAGGATTACCACTTTAAAGTGCTTTTCCTGATTTTAAAGAAGTTAGGTAAAAGCTGGGCGCAGGGATTGTACCATTTGTCATACGGTATGGTTGACCTGCCGTCGGGCAAAATGAAATCGCGCGAGGGTACCGTAGTGGATGCTGACGACCTGATGGATAGTATGGTAGCTACTGCCGAAGAATACTTTGATATGCAAGAGAAAAAGCTTGATCTAACCGAAGATGAAAAACAAGCACTCTTTCCGGTGATTGGCTTAGGCGCCCTCAAATACTTTTTACTGAAAGTAGATGCAAAAAAACGTTTACTGTTTGACCCCAACGAGTCGATAGAACTGCAAGGACACACCGGTCCGTTTATCCAGTACACCCATGCCCGTATCAAATCAGTACTAAGCAGGGGAGGAGACTATCAACTAACCGAGCTACCCGAGAGTTTAGATGCGGTCGAGCGTGATTTGATTATTTTGCTTAGCCAATACCCTGAGGTGATAGCCGCCGCTGCCAAAGAATTTAACCCGGCTACGGTAGCTAACTATACTTACGAAATTGCCAAAGCCTACAATAAATTTTACCACGATAAATCTATACTGCAGGCCGAAACAGAAGATTTAAAAAGTTTCAGGCTGCAATTATCGGCTTCTACAGCGCAAGTTATTGCACAAGCGATGGGGTTATTGGGAATACAGGTGCCTGAGAGGATGTAATCGTTTGCTTTTTATTAAAAAAAGGCCGGATTAAGTGTTTAAAAGACATTTTATCCGGCTTTGTCGTTTTGTAGGTCTTCTGCTCATCTAGATTTCGCCGTTTTTAAACTTTACGTTAATCAAATAGCTATAGATAAAGATAATTTAACGAAGATTATGAGAATGTTATTAAAATGATAAAAAAAAGTTGTTTAAACTCTCATATGTTAAAGATTATTCATATTTTTCACTTTTGAAACTATTTAATTAACTCAAATCAATTAAAAATGAAGAAAATTTTACTATTTCTTCTTGCTTTAAGTATTGGTGTCTCTAATTACACCTATGCCCAAAGCAGAAAGATTACGGGAACGGTGACCAGTGCAGATGATGGTCAGCCTTTACCCGGAGTATCTGTGCAATTGGCTGGTACTACAACAGGTACACAAACCAACTCTCAAGGCGTTTATTCAATTACTGTGCCTAGTGCTTCAGGCTCTCTTACATTTACTTACATCGGTTATGCATCGAAAACGGTAAGTATCGGAGCCGGCAACGTACAGAACGTTACCCTTGTTGCCAGTAGTCGTGCGCTTAATGAGGTTGTTGTAAGTAGTTACGGCGTCGCCCAAACCAAACGTGAGGTAGGTGGATCGATTTCGCGCATTAACAGTAACGAATTTGCAAATCAACCTATTGCGTCGCTGCAAACTGCTTTACAGGGCCGTGCTTCGGGTGTAACTGTAATAGCCAATAATGGTATACCTGGTGGTGGCATCAACGTTCGTATCCGTGGTATTGGCTCATTCAACGGCGTAACTGCTCCTTTATACGTTGTTGATGGTGTTCAGCTATCAGGCGAAACTTTTTCAGGTTTTACTCAAACAAATACCCTCGCCGGCTTAAACCCTAGCGATATTGAGTCAATCGAAGTATTAAAGGATGCTGCAAGCTCTTCAATATATGGTGCTCAAGGTGCAAACGGTGTTGTCTTAATTACTACAAAGAAAGGAAAAGCTGGAAAAACTAAGTTCAACTTCAACTATTACCAGGGCCGCCAGTCAAGCATCAAACTTTTCGACGTATTAAATACACAGGAATTTTATAATGTAAGGTACGAAGCACTATCTAACGCTAACCCAACCGCGTCAGCAACTGCTGTGCGTAACGCAGCCTTAGGTAACATAAATTTGCCAACTACTGCAACGGATGCAGACATTGCTGCAGCTCCGACAACTAACTGGCAGGATTATGCCTTTAAAACAGGAACAGTGCAAAATTTTGAAGGTGCGATGAATGGTGGTAATGATAAAACTACGTTTTATACCTCAGGTACTTATCAAAACTTTCAAACCATCATTACAAAAGCCGATTTTAGAAGAGGTACTTTTAAGGTGAATTTGGATCATAAAGCTTCTGATAAATTTTCAATTAACGCTAATCTAAACTTAAGTACTGTTGGTCAAAAAGGTCCGTTTGCTGTTTCTGGTAGCTTCTTAGGTAGCCCTGCATTTGCGGCAAGTACCTTATTGCCATCCAACCCGGTTTATAATGCTGATGGTACTTATTTTGGTTTACCTGGTTCTGGTCAGGCATTTACAGGTGTATTAAATCAGAATATAGTAGCAATTAATGATTACAATGTCAACGATACTCGTACAAATCAATTAATTGGTTCATTTACAGCAAATTATAACATTTTGCCTTCGTTGCAATTCAAGTCATTCTATTCAATGGATTACAGAGTTTTGACTGGTAAAAGCTTCCGTGATCCTCGTACCAACGATGCTTTTGCAGTGAAAGGTTCCGTTGAGTCTTACAATGATGCAAGAACGAATTTCCAAACTACACAAACCTTGAATTACAACAAAGCTTTTGATCAAGACAATAAATTGAATGCTTTAGGAGGTTTTGAGTATAGAAGACAGATTAGCCAACAATTATACCAATACGGTACAGGTGTACCTTCTCCTTTGTTCCAAAATGCTAGTGCAGTTGCAGTACCTGTAAGTATTAGTTCAACATTTACTGGCTACAAAACTCTTAGTTATTTTGGCCGTCTGCAGTATACTTACAAACAACGCTACAGCTTAAGTGGTAATATTCGTTATCAAGGTTCTTCAAGGTTTGGAGCCGACGAAAAATTTGGCCTTTTTGGTGGTGTTACAGGTGCCTGGACTATCAAAGAAGAATCTTTCATGAAAAATGTATCGTGGGTTGATGATTTGAAATTAAGAGGCAGCATTGGTACCGCTGGTATTGACAACGGTATTGGTAACTTTGCTTCATTAGCTCTTTACGGTACCGGACCGCTTTATAATGGTGCATCAGGTATTGCTTTCAACCAGCTAGCTAATCCAGGTTTGCAATGGGAAAAATCAACTCAATATGAATTGGGCTTAGATTTCTCTTTATTCAGAAATCGTATCTCAGGTAACTTTACCTATTACGTGAAAAAGAACTCGAATTTATTGCTTAATCAACCTGTATCAAGTATCACTGGTTTCACCAGTATTACCGGTAACGTAGGTACAATTAGAAATTCGGGTCCTGAGGTAGAAATTACAACGGTTAACATCCAGGGTCGTGATAGAAATGCTTTTAGATGGACAACGGACTTCAATTTTACTTACACTAAAAATGAGGTGACAGGCTTGTACAATGGTTTACAAATACTACCTAGTGATGTAAACGTACGTGTTGGCTCGCCTTACGGTTCGATTTTTA
Organism: uncultured Mucilaginibacter sp.; assembly: GCA_913777515.1. Taxonomy (GTDB): domain Bacteria; phylum Bacteroidota; class Bacteroidia; order Sphingobacteriales; family Sphingobacteriaceae; genus Mucilaginibacter. The sequence goes on along the minus strand of CAJYSL010000156.1, from coordinate 6,505 downwards.
CCTTCCCTTATGCAGGTGTTAGTCCGGCTACTGGTCGCCCAATGTGGTACGATATTAACAACAATATTACTTACTCGCCGGTTGCTGCAGACCGCCGTTACATTGGGAGTACATTGTTACCTAAATTTAATGGTGGTTTAACCAATACGTTTTCATTTCAAGGGTTTGACTTGAGTGGTTTAATCACCTATCAATATGGTCAAATAGCGTCCGATTCACAGGTGTCTTTCTTGTATGAAAATGGCCGTCGTCTGATCAACGTAGCGCAAGACGTATACGATAGAAGATGGACTACACCCGGACAAATCACTGACGTAGCACGTCCTTACGATGGTGGTTCAGAGCCTCAGGGTATTGCATCAACAGGTGGCTCTCGGACTTATTTTAAAACTGACTTTATACGTTTGAAACAAGCTCAATTCGGTTATAACTTTGGTGCTAAACTTTTGTCTAAATATAAAATCAATACTTTAAGAGCTTACATACAGGCAACCAATTTGGTGACAATAACAAAATTCCCAGGTTACGACCCCGAGTTTTATGACCCAGCCAACGGAAATGCGGGTTCTATTCCTAATTCAAAAAATATCACTTTTGGTGTACAACTTGGATTCTAAAAATTTCATAATGAAAAAGAGATATAATCACTATATAAAAATATTTACACTTGCTACAGTTGTTACTTTTTCAACTGCTTGTAAGAAAACACTCGAGATTGCTCCTCAGGATTCAGTTTCTGCAGATGTAGCACTAACAGACAGAAATGGTGTCGAAGCTGCCGTTGTCACCCTCTATGCAACCCTGAAAGGTGAAAATTTTTACGGTAACCGTATGATTGGTTTAGGCGAGGCGCTGGCCGACAACGGACGTTCAACAAACAAGTCTGGCCGTTATGTAAACGAAGCAGCCAATGTGCGTGGTACAGCTAACGCAGCACCGTACAATCATTACTCACATTGGTCTGGTGCCTATGTTGCAATCAACCGTATCAATTTGACGCTTGAAACTATTCCGGGTATCAATGATGCGACTTTTACTGATGCACAGAAGAACACCTATATAGGCGAACTTAAATTTTTAAGAGCGTTATATTACTTTGATTTAATAAGAGCCTATTCTTACATACCTGGTGCCGACGTTGCTTCGCAAAATAGAGGCGGTGTGCCTTTGATTTTAAAATCGACTACAACAATTGATGCCGCATTATCTTTAAATGAGCCAAGAGCTGCTATTACTGCTGTGTACGATCAAATTTATGCAGATTTAGATGACGCTGTAAGTAAATTAGGAAACATTGGTACTAACCCTTCAAGAGCAACTAAGCAAGCTGCACAAGCACTGTATTCACGAGTAGCGTTATACCGCAAAGATTGGCCTAAAGCTATCTCTGCGTCAACTGATGTACTAGGCACAGTAAGCAGCCGTTTATTAAACTCTGGTAACTATGCTGCGGGTTTCGCTGCAGCCGTGAATCCGGAGTCATTATTCGAAATCGCGTTTGTACAGCCAGGCGAAACGTTGGGTGTAAACGTATCTCTACAAACTTTGTTCACTGGTTTAACAGCTCGCATTTCTGGTAAATCAAGAGATAGTTCTGATAATTACACTGGGCGTCCGGCTTCTTTGCCTAAAAAACCGTTTGCCGGTTTCGGTGATTTAGTTCCAACTGCTCCGTTGTTAAGTGCCCTGGGTATGACTGTAAACAACAATGGATCAAATGCGGTTGTAATTGCATCACGTTCAACTGATGTTCGTGCCGAGATGTTTGAGGTTGGTCCATCGTCACGTACTCCTGTTTATGTTGAGTGTACTAAATTTTTAGGCAGAAGTGCTACTGTAAACTTAGATAACGTTCCTGTATTGCGTGTAGCTGAAATGTATCTGAACCGTGCAGAAGCTTATCAGCGTAATGGTAACGATGCGCTTGCGCTTGCCGATGTTAACACTATTCGTGTTGCTCGTGGTTTATCAGCGTTAGCTACTGGTTCAGTGACAGGAACGGCTTTATTTAATGAGATTTTGTTGCAGCGTCGTTTAGAATTCGCTTTTGAAGGTCAGCGTTTCTTTGACTTAAAACGTAATGGTCTTGATATCGTTAAGCCTGTTACTAACACTGTTGTAGCATTCGATAACTCTGTATTGTTACCACCAATACCTCAGGCCGACGTTGATGCCAGCCAAGGTAAATTACTGCAAAATCCAGGTTATTAAAAATTAGATCAAAATGAAGAATATCAGAATATATTTAGTAGCACTTGTTGCTATATTATTTTCATCATGTATAAAAGATGATAAAGTTGTATTTACAGATTCGGTGGTAGAATGGGATGCATCGGTTTACAACGCTAATGCTGCCGGTTTAACTTATCCGTTTTTAACCCGGGTACCGGGTTACGGTCGCGCAACTGTAACTTCTGACCCAACTATCACCAGAGCTTCAGGTACTATAAAATTTCGTATCAATTTAGTCGGAGAGCAAAGAGCAACGCCTACTACTGTAACTTATCGTGTTGTTGCGCTTACATCAGGTACAAGTACTACGTCGCAGCCTGCAGTTCAAGGTACGCATTTTAACATCACAGGCACAACAACTATTCCGGCAAACTCAAGCTTTGGTGAGGTCGAAGTACAAATTTTAAATCCTGGTGTATCATCAACTGTCGCCCGTGATTTGGTACTTGAAATAGTGTCAACAGATAACGTTAAGCCGAGTGAGAATGATAAATTCTTAGGTATAAGAATTTCTCAAACATAATTTATTGTTTCAATAAATTATGTTAAATTTAAAGGGAGGTATTATACCTCCCTTTTTTTATATTATAAAATATATCAGATGAAAATAAGAGTTGACTTTTTTATAGGTTTCGTTGTGTTATTTACAGGGACACTCACAAATGTTGTTGCGCAAAATTTATATGTAAAAGATGTGTTGGGAGTGCCGGTTAATGTAGCTAAGACGGAAAATACTGTTGGGTCTCCTTATTTCACTGACGACTGGACGAAGGCCACTGTACAGCTCAAAAATAATGTTACTTACAAAGATAACATGTATGTAAGGTTTGATCTGGAAAAGAATGCATTATATTTTAAAGGGAAAGAAGGAGAAACTTTAGCATTTGTTGATCCTGTTACGGCATTTACGGTTAGTACAAAAGGTGCAGACACCTATTTTAAAAACGGCTATCAAAATATTCCGGAAACAACTGTTGATAATTTTGTTCAAGTATTGAACTCAGGTACTGTTCAATTAGTTAAAGTGCTTAAAGCTTTTACAGTGGAAAGCAGCGACTATAGTTCTGGAGTGAAGCAAAAGACTTACGAAAAAAGCGCAAAATATTATTTGATTAAGGGTAATACAGCGAAATTGATTAAACCTGATAAAAAGGCGTTTCTTTCAGCTTTGGCCGATAAACAAGCGCAAATTGAAAGTTATATAAAATCAACTAACATCAACTTTAAATCGGATGCTGATTTGAGTAAGTTAATTACTTATTACAACTCAATCTGATTGCATTCTTGTCTGATGTTTTGAGCAGTCAGTTGTCCAATCGTATTAATAAAAATTACAGTATCTAAAGAGGCGTGTTTTAAAACAACCCGCTCCGAATACTCATCCCTATCCCCATTAAAAATCAAGGCTCTAACCTTGATTTTTTTTTGCTTTAATAATTCGAGAGAAAGCAAGGTGTGGTTGATGCTGCCGAGGTAATGCTTTATAACCAAGACGACTTCTGCGTTAAATTTTTCAATCAGGTCAACCACAAAGTGCTCGTTGTTGAGCGGCACCATTAGTCCGCCGGCGCCTTCAATCAGGAGTTGATTTTCGGTATCGGGCAATTGAATTTGATTGAGGTCGATGTTTACGCCGTCCAAATCTGCCGATTTGTGCGGCGAGTAGGGTTGGGTAAGCCTGTAGGCTTCGGGGTGAAAGCGGGTGACCGGGTTTGAGATTAACCGTTGCACCTTCATAGTGTCGCTGTTATCAAGGTCACCGGATTGTATAGGTTTCCAGTAGTCGGCTTTCAGTTTTTCTACCAGGATGGCAGACACGATGGTTTTACCTACATCGGTGCCGATACCGGTTACAAATAATGGTGTTTTATCGGGCATGTAAATATTTTTTAAGCAAAGTTGTTAACTGGATAATTTGTTCGTCGGTATTGTAAGTGTGCAAGCAGATACGCAATCGTTCAGTCCTGGGGGCTACGGTAGGGCTTAAAATAGGGCGCACGTCAAATCCTTTTCGCTGCAAGATTTGGGCTGCGTCCCGGGTGGCATCATTACCGCCAACAATTACCGTTTGAATGGCACTTGTACCTTGAGCAGTAGGGGAGGATGAATCTATCAAGCGCCTGTATAATTCTATTTTTCGATGCAGGTCGCTGATTAATGCATCAGCGTTAGTCAGAAAAGCATATCCCATTTTGATAGCTGCTAACTGATGCAAAGGCGCAGCAGTAGTGTAAATAAACGAGCGGGCGAAATTAATCAGATAATCCCGTACCGAGGCTGAGCTTAGCACCACGGCGCCGTGCGCGCCTAAGGCTTTACCAAATGTTATTATCCTAGCAAATACGTCATGCTGTAAATTTAACTGATTAACCAGCCCTCTACCAAAAACACCAAGTGCATGGGCCTCATCCACTATCAACGCAGCTCCGTACTGCTTACAAAGGAGGCTGATGGCTACCAGCGGGGCTTGGTCGCCATCCATGGAGTACACGCTTTCTACAACCACATAAATAAGCCCTTTAGCCGCTTTTAACTTTTGCTCCAAGCTATCGGTATCGTTATGCTTAAACGTGTAACGTGTGGCGTTGCTAAGGCGGATACCGTCGATGATAGAGGCGTGGGCCAGTTCGTCATGAATAACGGTATCGTGGCGTTGCGGTAAAGAGGAAAGTAAACCAAGGTTGGCATCGTAACCCGAGTTAAACAATAAGCCGGACTCCGCATCGTGGTAGTCAGCAATCCATTTTTCCAGGCTTTCGGCATACTCCGTGTTTCCGGATATCAGCCGTGAGCCTGTCGAGCCGTTGGGTATTATTAAATTATATCTAGCTATCTCGTCTTGAATTAATTCAGCGAGTTGACCGGAGTGGGCGAAGCCCAAGTAATCGTTAGAGCAAAAGTCTATTAGTCCGTTCTCTGGCCTGAGTTTGCGGTAATTGCCGGCTTGCTGTCGGCTTTGAAGTTTTTGCTGTATATAATCCTGGTGCGTCAAACCAATAAATTTGCGCTAAAATAAAAAAAGCGGCTGTTTGCCGCTTTCCTTAAAAATTATTTTTGAGATGGAGGAGCACCGCCGCCCTGACGCATTCTTTGCATTCTTTCGGCGTTTGCTTTCTCGAAAGCTGCATATTGCTCCGGAGTCAATATCGCTTTTAATTTAGCATTAGTAGCTTCCATCATTGGGCGCATAGCTTGCATCATTGCCTGGCGGTCACCATTGGCTGCTGTTCTGATGCTATCGCGGGTTTTTGCCTGTGCGGTGTAAACAGCCAAAACTTTAGCCGTCTGGTCATCAGTTAACTTGTACTCAGTTTGCAAGTTTTTGGCTTGCTCTTCAGGAGTTCTTTGCATTCTTCCCTGGGCAAAGCTTACTGCGCTGATTCCTAACACGAAGCAGCACATCATTAAAATCTTTTTCATCATTTAAAGTTTGTTTTAGTTTTTGATAAAGATATTAGCTACAGGTTTAGTAGCAACCTTGTAACTTAATTGTTGCTTTGTAATTTCGAAATAGATTTTTGCATTTCGGCCATCATACTGGTTAAATTTTCCATGCTTGGCTCGGGCATAGGTGTTGGCAGCTGGGTTGACAAATAAGCCTTGGCTTTCCATATTTCCAGGATGTCATCAGCACTAATGTCGTACGGTTCGTAGGCTGGATTATCCGACATCAACTTCAGTTTTTTATTATCACGGTATTTGTTGCCGATACGTTTATACACAACACCTTCGGTTTTAGATAACACTACGTAGGTTTCGCCCGGCTTAACATCATTCCAGTTTTCTACATACTCTCCTATGATAACAGTACCTGATACTAAAGGTAACATGGAGTCTCCTTTAATCTCAAATGCACGGAAAGTACCTTGTTTAAACATCGGTAAATAAAACTTAGGCAGCTGCGCCACGTACTCCGGGTCGGCATAGCCGTTTAGGTAACCGGCGCTGGCTTTCATCGGCACCATTTCAATATTTTCATTATCCTCTTTGTCTACCGATATACTCAGTATACGCAGGTTAGCCGGATTCCCTTTGGGCTTAGGCGCCCATTTCTCATTAATGGTTTCATTGATGAAATCATCAACGCTAATCTCAAAATATAATGCTATTTTTTTTAGCAAATCGTATTTTGGATCTGCCCTGTCTTCTTCGTAAGCGCCTACTAAAGAGCGTTTTATACCTATCTCGTCGGCAAATTGCTGCTGGGTTAAGCCTTTCTTTTTGCGGAGGAATTTAATATTTGATGAAATTATTGACATAAAATTTGGATTTA
>CAJYSL010000155.1 GCA_913777515.1 uncultured Mucilaginibacter sp. | reverse complement strand
GGCGCTCCAAGTGGGTCCATAAACGGGTAAGGCGTGGCAATAAGTATTGTAACTGGGCCAGCTCCACCTGCGTTTTAGCTTGTGCTGTTTGGGCACGGCCTGCAAAGATGTCTAAGATTAAGTTGCTGCGGTCCAGTATCTTTACTTTAAGTTCGTTTTCAATATTGCGAAGCTGAGAAGGTGATAACTCATCATCAAACACCACCATATCAATCTCCTCGGCAATCACATAGGCTTTTATCTCTTCCAACTTACCGGAGCCAACAAAAGTGGCACGGTCGGGGCGTTGCATACGCTGTGTAAATGTTTTAACGGTTTTACCACCGGCAGTATCCACCAAAAACTCAAGTTCCTCTAAATATTCCCGCTCCTGCGCTTCGGTTTCATTAGGTGTAATGATACCAACCAATACAGCGGTTTCCTGCTTGATAGCAGTATCATAAAATTTTTGTTTCATTAACGTTTACATAACAATCAAGATGCCAGTTTAGCAAAACCGGCTAAGTTGCAGTTTACGGGGCTTTAGGATGCCAAAATAGCAGAAAATCAGTTGGATAAAAGCCGCTGCCTGACGACGGTTAGCTGTACAGGTTTTTACTCTCGATAAACTTGAGTACCGCATCAGGCACAAAATACTGCACATTCTTTTTTTGGGCGATAGCCTGCCGTATAAAAGTAGCCGACAGCTCCATGAGCGGTGTCATGGTGATGGTAACCGACGGGTGTGAGGCCAGTTCGGCATTTTCATAACCCGGGCGTGGGTACACCAGTATTTTATGGTCGCGCAGAATCAGCTTATAGTTTTTCCACTTGGGCAGGCTTATCAGGTTATCCGAGCCCATTATCAGCACAAATTCGTGCTGAGGGTATTGTTCTTTTAGGTGGGTAAGTGTATCGATGGTGTAAGACGGCTGCGGTAGTTTGATTTCCACATCGCTTACCTCTAATAGGTCGGCATTGTCGGTAGCCAAGCGAGCCATCTCCAGCCTGTCGTAAGTATTAATGAGGCCACCATACTTTTTAAACGGATTTTGCGGTGTAACCACCAGCCAAACCTTATCTAAATCGGTATAATTAGCCATATAATTGGCTATTATTAAATGCCCGATATGTATAGGATTAAATGAACCGAAAAGCAAGCCTATTTTCATGAGCGTATGCAACTAACAGTTATTCAATAATCTTTTATTCAGCCTGATGAAGGCGCAGTTAACTATTTAAAAAGTCGCCAACCATTTTCTCAGCCTCTGCACAAGCTGTGGCTAAATCGTAATTTTTTAAAATAACATCAAAACGTGGAGCGTAATTTAACTCCTTTTCGGCCTTTTCAAAACGTTCTTTTAACTTTTCTTCGCTATCTGTTCCGCGACCGGTTAAACGCTCTTTAAGCACCTCTAACGATGGTGGCTGCACAAATATGGCCAGTGCCTGCTCCTGGTATTTACGCTTCAGGTGAAGGCCGCCTTCTACGTCGATATCAAAAATCACGGTCTTTCCTTTTTTCCAGATGCGTTCAATTTCCTGGCGCAGGGTGCCGTAAAAAGTACCGGTATATACTTCCTCAAACTCCACAAATTGCTTTTTGGCAATGCGGTGTAAAAACTCAGCCTGGCTAATAAAATAATAATCTTTTCCATTTTCCTCATCGCCGCGTGCTTCGCGGGTGGTGGCGGAGATGGAAAACTCCAGTTCAGGAAACTTAGAAAGCAAATGATGTACGATGGTGGTTTTACCGGCACCAGAGGGAGCAGAAAAAATTAGCAGTTTACCCATGTCAATTTATTGGTGAGTAGTTGATAAAGTGAGCGGTTAGCCGTTACCTGACTTGCAGACCCGCACGGCAACTCTTGTACTTACAAATCAACTATTTACTTACAGTACGTTTAATAGTTGTTCTTTAATTTTTTCCAGTTCCTCTTTCATCCCTACCACCAGCTTTTGCATGGCAGCATCATTAGCTTTAGAGCCCAAAGTATTAATCTCGCGACCAATCTCCTGCGATATAAAACCTAACTTTTTACCGTTGGCATCGGCACTTTTCAGGGTTTCTAAAAAGTACTCGCAATGGGTTTTCAACCTTACTTTTTCTTCAGTAACGTCCAGTTTATCAATGTAATAAATCAATTCCTGTTCAAAACGGTTGTGGTCAACATTGTCGCCGCCTACGGCATCCGCCAAAAACTGGTTTAAACGCTCGCGAATCAGCGGAATGCGTTTAGGCTCTTCAACCTCAACCAATTGCAGGTTATGCATAATGGTATTAATGCGCTGCGTTACTTCCTGCTGCAAAACACTGCCTTCATCAGCACGGAACTGCTGAAAATTAGCCAGCGCCTGCTGAAAGGTACGCTCTACAGATTTCCATTCTTCCTCGGTAATGGTATCCTCGGTATATTTAACCACTTCGGGCAGGCCTAATGCCAGTTGCATCAGGTTACCGGTAGGTTCGTTTAATTCGGCGCTTACGGCTTTGAGTTGTTCGTAGTAATGCTTTAATAAGTTAGTATCAATACCGGCAGCTTTTACAGCGGCTCCGGTTTGCTCAACATTGATACTTAAGTTTACTTTTCCGCGTTCAATCTGCTTGTTACACTCGGTGCGCAATTGAAATTCTTTTTCGGAAAAAGCTTTAGGGATTCGCAGCGAAAGTTCGAGAAACTTGCTGTTCAGAGATTTTATCTCAACGGTGTACTTGGTGCTACCTGCATCGTGCGTAGCAATGCCGTACCCTGTCATTGATTTTATCATGTGCAAAGATAGCGTTTTTTGGCAAATGATTGCGGCTTGAATAACAGCGCATTAACGCTTAACCTTTTTTAACAAATGGCACCACTCCTATTTACTAAGTTTGCATCCTGATGAAGCTGCTGATAAAGCCCGTTAAATTTGTTATGCTAATAGCCGCAATAGCGCTATTACCTGTTGCTGCCTTTTCGCAAATGCTGCAGCAAATCAACGGCATCACCTTTAACCAAAAAACATTGGGCAGGCTGGCGGTAGTAACCATCAGCAATTTAAAACACCCGAACGTGGCCACCAGTAGCAATCTCGGCATGTTCAGCATTAAAGCTGCGCCCGGCGATACTTTATTGTTTATGAAGCCCGGCTTTACCGAACTAAAACAGGTAGTAACCGCCTCGACCGATATGATAGCTTACTTACTACCGGCACTGCAGTTAGATGAAGTGGTAGTAAAAGCAAAATCTAAACAACAGGAACAGAAAGAAATTTTAGACGCTTACCGAAGCAAAGGCATTTACTATAATGGTAAACCTCCGGCTTTGTCATTCTTATCATCGCCCGTAACAGGCTTATACGAATTGTTTGGAAAAGCGCCCCGCCAGGCACGTCACTTTGCAGCACAAATGCAGCGCGAAAACCAGCAAACAGAAATTAATAAGC
>CAJYSL010000154.1 GCA_913777515.1 uncultured Mucilaginibacter sp. | reverse complement strand
ACGTTACTGCAAAAGGATGAAAAATAAAAAGGCACCGCATATAGCTGTAGCTATTGATTGTATTGTGTTCGGCTTTGACGGAACAGATTTAAAGCTGTTATTGATACAACGGGGCTTTAATCCGGAGTTGCATAAATGGAGCCTCATGGGCGGGTATGTAAACCCTGAAGAGAGCGTTGATGATGCCTCCGTCAGGATATTACATCAGCTTACCGGTTTACAGGGCGTATACCTGGAGCAATTACATGCCTTTGGGGCCGTGAAGCGCGATACTACTGAGCGTACGGTAAGCATTGCCTATTTTGCCCTGATTGACATTGCCCGTTACAAGCAGCAGTTAAGTGCCGATTACCATGCCGAGTGGTTCCCGATACGTAATTTCCCATCGCTCATATTTGACCATAACGAGATGGTGGAACTGGCTAAAAAACGCCTGCAATACAAAGCTGCATTGCACCCGGTGGTATTTGAATTGCTGCCGCAAAAGTTTACCCTGCCGCAAATACAAAGCATGTACGATGCCGTTTACGAAATTAATTTTGATAAGCGCAACTTTAGCCGTAAGCTGCTTTCTACCGGTTTGCTCATCAAACTGGACGAAAAAGATAAGCTGGGGTCCAAAAAAGGGGCTTTTTATTATACGCTGAATAAGGATAAATACAAAGAGAATCTCTACAAGATATTCAGCTTAATCATTACGCCTGACAACCTTCAATTTTTATAATTATATTTTTTGTTGTAAAGTATAAGAAGCATACTTTTACATTCTATTAAATGTCAAAATTACAATTAATAGCTAACCATGACTGATAAACCCCAATACGTAATTGGTGTTGACTACGGATCCGACTCTGTGCGTTCGGTAATTGTCAATGCCGCTGATGGTAAAGAATTAGCTACTTCAGTTTTTTATTATCCACGCTGGCAAAAGCAATTGTATTGCAACGCCGCTCAAAATCAATTCAGACAGCACCCGCTTGATTATATCGAGGGGCTGGAGCATACCATTAAAACGTGTATTGCCAAAGCCGGACCGGAAGTTGCGGAACAGATTAAAGCCATAGCCGTTGACACCACTGGTTCAACCCCGGTAGCGGTTGATAAACAAGGCGTGCCATTAGCGTTATTACCTGAATTTGCAGAGCATCCCGGAGCCATGTTTGTGCTTTGGAAAGACCATACCTCGGTACAGGAAGCTGCCGAAATTAACGAGCATGCCACCAAGTTTGATACTAACTATTTACAGTATGTAGGCGGTATTTATTCATCCGAGTGGTTTTGGGCAAAGTTGCTGCACATTCTGCGTACTGACGAAAAAGTACGCGATGCCGTTTACTCATGGGTAGAGCATTGCGATTGGATACCGTTTTTACTGACCGGTGGTACTGATGCCAATAAAATTATGCGCGGCCGTTGTTCGGCAGGGCACAAAGCGCTTTGGGCCGAAGAGTTTGGCGGTTTGCCGCCTGATGAGTTCTTCTCATCGTTAGACCCGCTGTTAAAAGGCTTTACCGAGCGTTTATATAAAGATACTTACACCTCTGACGTATCAGCCGGAAATTTATCAGCTGAGTGGGCCGACCGCTTAGGTTTATCAACCGATGTGCTGGTAGGCGTGGGCGCTTTTGATGCGCACATGGGCGCCGTTGGCGGTCAGATTGAGCCTTATCACCTGAGTAAGGTAATGGGTACCTCTACCTGCGATATTCTGGTTGCGCCTAACCGCGACATGGACGGCAAACTGGTAAAAGGTATTTGCGGACAGGTTGATGGTTCGGTTATCCCGGGTATGGCCGGTTTAGAGGCGGGGCAATCTGCTTTTGGCGATACTTATGCCTGGTTTAAAAACTTAGTGGCTTGGCCGGTACAAAATCTGATGGCCGGTTCTAAAGTAATTGACGAACAAACTGCCGGTGCATTACAGGAAGAAATGATAGGTCGTATCATCCCTGAGCTGAGCAAACAAGCCGCAGCTTTACCGCTGGATGAAAAGGCTGAGCTGGCTACCGATTGGTTTAACGGCCGTCGTACACCTGATGCTAACCAATTGCTGAAAGGTACTATTACCGGTTTAGGTTTGGGCAGCGATGCGCCACGTGTATTCCGTGCCCTGGCCGAGGCTACTTGTTTTGGCGCCCGCAGTATTGTAGAGCGTTTCAGGAGCGAAGGCGTACCGGTTGAAGCCATTATAGGCATTGGCGGCGTAGCTAAAAAATCGCCTTACATTATGCAGATGATGGCGGATGTATTGCAGATGCCTATACGTATACACCAGTTTGAGCATACCTGCGCCTTAGGTGCAGCCATGTTTGCCGCTACCGTTGCCGGCATCTACCCTAAAGTAGAAGAAGCGATGACTGCTATGGGCGGTGGTTTTGACGTAGAGTACTCACCTAACGCTGCCAATACCGAGTTTTATAACAAACGCTACCAGCAATACCAAAAACTGGGTGCCTTTACCGAAACTACTGTTTAAATCCGAACTACTATGTACGAACATATTCAGCAGGCCGCTTACGAGGCCAATATGGAATTGCCTAAGCTGGGGCTGGTTATTTTTACATTTGGCAACGTTAGTGCGGCCGACCATAACTTAGGTGTATTTGCCATAAAACCCAGCGGTGTGCCTTACGAAGATCTTTCGCCCGAAAAAATGGTGATTGTTGACTTTGACGGCAACACCGTACAAGGTGATTTAAGACCATCATCAGATACTAAAACCCATGCCGTTTTATACAAAAACTGGCCGGGTATAGGTGGTGTATGTCATACCCACTCAACTTACGGTACCGCCTGGGCACAATCTCAACGTGATATTCCAATCTTCGGTACTACGCATGCCGACTACAACACGGTAGACATCCCGTGCGCACCGCCGATGATTGACGAGTACATTAAAGGCGACTACGAATATCAAACCGGTTTCCAGATTATGGACGCATTCCGCGACAAAGGTTTGGATTATAAAGAGGTGGAAATGGTTTTGGTAGGTAACCATGCACCATTTAGCTGGGGAAAAACGGCTGCTAAAGCGGTACATAACAGTGCCGTATTAGAGGCTATTGCTAAAATGGCATTGCTTACTGAGCAAATTAACCCCCAAGCCCCACGTCTTAAAGATGCGCTTATCCGCAAACATTACGAACGCAAACACGGACCGGATTCGTATTACGGCCAGAGTTAGTTGATAGGTTGATAAGTGAGTAGTTAAATAAGTTTTAAGCACTAAGCTTACTCGATTACTCACTTAACATCATCTTCAACAGCTTAACTAATCAACAATTTAACTAATCAACTAAAATGATAAATTTAAAAGAACTTGAAGTCTGGTTTGTAACCGGTAGTCAGGATTTATATGGCGAGGAAACTTTAAAGCAGGTAGCAGAACACTCGCAAGAGATTGCCCGCGGCCTGGATGGTATGGCCGATGTACCGGTAAAAGTGGTATTTAAGCCAACAGTAAAATCGTCGGAGGAAATTTACAGCCTGGTGCAACAAGCTAACGTAGCCACCAACTGTATTGGTTTAATTACCTGGATGCATACGTTCTCGCCTGCTAAAATGTGGATTCGCGGTTTGAGCATCCTTAAAAAACCAATACTGCATTTACATACGCAATACAACAGCCAGATTCCATGGTCGAGCATTGATATGGATTTCATGAACCTGAACCAGAGCGCCCACGGCGACCGCGAGTTCGGTTTTATGGCATCGCGCATGCGTTTACGCCGTAAAGTGGTTGTAGGCCACTGGCAAGAAAAAGAAGTAGCTGAGCAAATTGGTGTTTGGGAACGTGCCGCTGCCGGATGGCATGATTGGCAAGGTGCTAAATTTGCCCGCTTTGGCGATAACATGCGCTATGTTGCAGTTACCGACGGTGATAAAGTAGAGGCCGAATTACAATTTGGTTTCTCGGTAAATACTTATGGCATCGGCGATTTGGTACAGGTAATTAATGCACTTGATTACTCTTTAATTGACCAGCAGATTGCGGAGTATCATGACTTGTATGATGTAATGCCATCATTGCAAAAAGGCGGCGACCAGCATCAGTCTTTAATTGAGGCTGCTAAAATTGAGGTAGGTTTACGCACTTTCTTGAAACAAGGCGGCTTTAAAGGCTTTAGCGATACCTTCGAAGATTTGCACGGCATGGTGCAGTTACCGGGCATTGGTGCACAGCGCTTAATGGCCGAAGGTTACGGTTTTGCCGGCGAAGGCGACTGGAAAACTGCAGCTTTGGTACGTGCCATGAAAGTAATGGGCGCCGGTTTGCCAGGTGGTAATGCCTTTATGGAAGATTATACTTACCATTTTGACGGCAACAACTCTATGGTATTAGGTTCGCACATGCTGGAGGTTGACCCTGCTATTGCTACCGGCAAACCAAAAGTAGAAGTGCATCCGTTAGGTATTGGTGGTAAAGCCGACCCAGTACGTCTGGTGTTTAACGTAGGCAGTGGTGCAGCTTTAAATGCATCTATTGTGGATATGGGTAACCGCTTCCGTATGATTGTAAATGAAGTTGAAGCCGTTGAGCCAACTAACGATTTACCTAAATTACCGGTAGCCCGCGTATTGTGGAAACCATACCCGGATATGAAAACCGGTTGTGCGGCCTGGATTCAGGCTGGTGGTGCGCACCATACCTGTTACAGCCAAAACTTAACCGACGAGCATTTACATGCCTTTGCCGAAATGGCGGGTATTGAGTATTTGCTGATTGGTAAAGAAACCAAACTGCGCGAATTCCAGAAAGAAATTGCCTGGAATGATGCTTACTACAAGCTGATTAAATAATCACCAGTTTTTGGGATAAGAAAAGCCATCGTTTTTAAGAAAGACGGTGGCTTTTTTGTTGACGAAAACTGCGATTGAAGTGTAACTAATCTTAAACACGCAGCGTCTTATCCATACAAAACAATTTAATATCATGAAATCATTAACTGCCATTTTAATCATAACTGCACTAAGTGCCGGGGTAAATAAATCTTCTTTTGCAGCACCTGTTTCTATATTAGTTGCCGGCGATAGAACGGAAATTCAGGACCGTCACTTGTCGGGCTTTTCATCCATAGACGTATCCGGTTCTTTTGATGTGTTTATTACCCAAGGAAGCACCGAGTCGGTAAAAGTAGAAGCAGAGCGTGGTGATTTGGATAAGATTGTTACCGAAGTAAGAAACGGCGTACTGCATATAGATAATAAGCGCTCGATGGGCGGCATGAGCTGGGATTGGGGTAACAGAAAAAGGATAGTGAGGGTGGTAGTTCGTAATGTGAATGCCGTTAACGTGAATGGCTCCGGTGACGTGGCTTTTAATGAAGGGCTGCGTACACAATCACTGTCGTTGATGGTGAGAGGTTCGGGCGATGTGGAAGGCCGTATAGAGGCCGAAAACCTGGAGTGCGGCATATCGGGTTCGGGCGACGTAGCATTGAGTGGCCGCGCCGACAATCTAAACGTCAAAGCATCAGGCTCGGGTGACTTTGATGCCCGCAAATTGCAATCGGTAAATGCGGCTGTAAAATTAAGCGGGTCGGGCGATGCCGTTATCAATGCCAGTCAGCGTGTAGATGCTAAGTTATCAGGTTCTGGCGATATCCGGTATACCGGAGCCGCCAAGCAGGTATCCACTTCTAAATCCGGCAGCGGCGATATCAGCAGGTTGTAGCAGCGAAAGAGTTAGTCAAAAATATTAATCCATTATATATAACAGGCGCCGAGCAAGGTGCCTTTTTTATGTTGATGCTATATGGGGGATACATTAAGTAAATGTGTAAATAACAAAGAATCAGCAGACAAGAGCTATACTCATTGAATGAATAGTTGCTGTCATTTGTGTTAATAGCTCCGATTATTAAAAACAAAAAACGCCGGTGCTGCGAACAACACCGGCGTTACTAATCATTTAAACTTTATAGTTAATTACTGCTGACCGCCAAGCACGTTGCCAAACTTAGCTTCATAGCCTTTAAATTGTGCGCTCAGTTTATTAAATAATGCAGTTTGTTTATGAGTGCTGGTGTATTCCATCAAACCATTTAAAACATACATGCCTAATTGAACGTCGCGCTGGTTTACTTCGCCACCACCGTTTTGCATTACCTTGTAATTGTAATCCAAAATATTGGTAATAAAATCATCTAACTGGTTGGTCCATTTTACGGCCAATGCGGTCTGATTTAAGTTGTAAGCGTTGTTGGTTAAATAAAATTTACGCAAAGCAATCTCACTGTAAGGGATATCGTCAGGCATTACCTCAGCATAACGGTTTAGTGCTTTAATCGCTAAGTCCTGGTGACCTTCTTTAGTCAGGTTGGCAATTAACGAGTTAAATTGTTTCTGGATGATAGGTAAAAACATGGTCACCGACTCATGGTCCAGGTATTTGGCATTTTTCATGTTACCCCATTTAAACTTGGTCATCATGTTGTTGTACATCACCAATGTGTTCATCGGGTCAGGCGCATTTTGGGCGGTATCCGGTTTTAAAGGTTGTAGGTGATAAGCAAAACCTTCATCATGCAAGTATTTATCCAGTCCCATCATGTTTTCGCTACCCACGGTAATGGCAAAATAAATCGGACGTTTCCAGTTGTTATGCGACAGGATGTCGATTAATGCCAGGTTATCTTTAGTAACGTAATTAGAGTTCATTTTCCAGGTAACGGCAGGCACAATGTCAGCTTTCTGGCTGGCCGATACCGTACCGGTACGAATTACCTCATCAGGATTAACGGTAATCTTGAAGTTTTTGGTAGGCAGGTAGTTTTGTGTTAAGCCACTTTCGTACTGCACTTTAGTGTCTGGATTATCCGAAGTGATAAAGTCGAACACCTCTTTTAATTCAGTGGTGTCTTTCACGTTCATCTGCTCGTTCCAGTAAATGATATCGCGTACGCCTGATGCAAATTTGTTGTTGGGCATAGTGATAGGCAACGGCTCCGAATCGTTCATCTTTTGCTTCATCTGGCGGATATACCAATCGGTACCCAACAAGCTCAGGTTTACAATACGAACGTCAGGACGGATACCTTCAACTTCCTGGGCATACCATAACGGGTAAGTATCATTATCGCCGTAAGTAAATAAAATGGCGTTTGGCGCGCAAGAATTTAAGTAGTTGCTGGCCATGTCATGCGGCGTCATTTTAGTAGAGCGGTCGTGGTCATCCCACTCCTGGTTAGCCATTAATACAGGCGCAGCCAATAAACAAACCACGGTAGCAATAGCGGCCCCCACTTTAGGGCTAACAAATTTGCGCAGCAAATCAGCA
The DNA here is from genome assembly GCA_913777515.1 of uncultured Mucilaginibacter sp. GTDB lineage: Bacteria > Bacteroidota > Bacteroidia > Sphingobacteriales > Sphingobacteriaceae > Mucilaginibacter. Next base: position 1,931 of record CAJYSL010000154.1, on the reverse strand, counting down.
ATAAACAACACGCCCAAGCCTATCCATATGGTAAACACATAGAATGAACCTGCATAAGCATAATCACGCTCGCGTGGTTGTAACGGGTTTTGGTTCAGGTATAAAACAATAGCCAAACCGGTAAAGAAAAACAATACTGCTACCACACCGGCATCGCGCTTGCTGCGCTGGAAATGATAGAACAAACCTAACACGCCGATAATGAACGGCAGCGCAAATAAGCGGTTGTAAGCTTTGCTATGAGTTACAGTGTAAGGCAGTGCTTTGCCAAAATTTAAACCACTGATAAAGTTACCGTCGGTACCGTTGCTGTTATTCTGGCCATCCATATCGTTGGTGCGGCCCCAGAAATTCCACAAAAAGTAACGGTTATACATTTGCTGTACCTGCCAGCTAAAAAAGAAGCCCAGATTGTGTTTCATCGTAGGCACTTCGTCTTGGCTCATTTGCAGCCACTCGCGGTAAAAGGCCGATTTATTCGGGTCGTTATCAAATATACGGGGGAATACAGTGTTATGGTCGTAAGTAGTTTTCAGCTTTTTACCGGCTACTTCGTACTTGGTTTCGCCACGGCGGTATAAGGTAGCGCCTTCGGTTTGGTCAACCGGTTTGCCGTCAAAATACTGGCCGTACAGCAATGGGGTTTCGCCATACTGGTCGCGGTTCAGGTAACTGTTTAAGGCAAAGGCGTCCTGCGGGTCACTGTTGTTCAAATTGGTACCCGCTTTAGCACGAATCACAATCATCACAAAAGAGCTGTAACCGAATAATATAAACAAGGTACATATCAGCACCATGTTTAACGAGTAGCGTTTCTCGCGTACTTTTAAAACATACTCTAAAAATGCCAACACTGCACCTGCAGCAATAAAGCCTACGATGCCTGCACTAATGGTTAATGCCGCTACAAAAGCTGCAATGGCGGTGAATAAAGCTGCTTTTGATGTAGTTACCGAGTAGTATAAACCGGCAATCAAAGTAATAAGCACCAGTAAGTAAAATACGATGGCACCGCTGTTAAAGCTAAAGCCCAACGTGTTTACAAACAATAAATCGGCATAGGCAGCACCTTTAACGGTAAACTGAATGATGCCCCAAAGCACCAGACCTAATACAACCACGCCCAAAATAAAGCTCCAGATGGTGCCTGATGCAGTAACGTTTTTTGAACGGCGGAAGTAAAATATTAAAGCGGCAACCGGTATAACCAGTAAGTTTAACAAGTGGATACCGATAGATAAACCCATGATATAGGCAATAAACACAATCCAACGGTCGGCATGAGGCTCATCGGCGTGGGCATCAAATTTCAGGATAGCCCAGAATACAACCGCTGTACATAACGATGATTGTGCATAAACCTCCGACTCTACTGCCGAAAACCAGAACGTATCTGAAAAAGTGTAAGCTAAGGCACCAACCAAACCCGCACCCATAATGAGTATGAGGTTGGTGGTATTCATGTCTTCTGCTTTTTTAACCAGTATCTTTTTGGCCAGCATGGTAATACTCCAAAACAAGAATAATATGGTGGCGGCACTGGCCAGGGCCGAGGCCATATTGGTCCAAAAGGCTACTTTGGTTACATCGCCAAATGAGAGTAATGAAAATGCTTTACCAATCATGGTAAATAAGGGAGCGCCCGGCTGGTGAGCTACCTGTAAACGGTAAATACAGGCAATAAACTCGCCGCAGTCCCAAAAGCTGGTAGAAGGTTCGAGTGTTAAGGTGTAGGTGATGGCGGCAATTAAAAAGGCCAGCCAGCCAAACAGGTTATTGATTTTAGAATAATTCATTGTTTATCTTGAATACAATGTATAGTTTACAATTTTTTAAGCTGCCGAAATTAATAAATCTAAACGTAGGTTAGGACAATAACTTATGGTTTAACATAATTTTAACTGATATTCTGAGACTTAACGAAATCTTTA
>CAJYSL010000153.1 GCA_913777515.1 uncultured Mucilaginibacter sp. | reverse complement strand
ATTTTTCTCTTGTAAGTTGTGCTTATCCGGCAATGTCGAAAGTTTCCATAAATTTAGTGGTAAAGTTACCTGCTCTAAAGTTAGGATCTTTCAATAACTGAAGGTGGAAAGGAATCGTGGTTTTAATACCTTCAATCACAAACTCGCTTAACGCACGCTCCATAGTATTCAGCGCTTCCTCGCGGGTTTGCGCTACACAAATCAGCTTGGCAATCATCGAATCGTAATTTGGCGGGATTACGTAGCCACTGTATACATGCGTATCTACCCTTACCCCATGGCCACCCGGTGAGTGGAAGTTGGTAATTTTGCCCGGCGACGGACGGAAATTATTGAAGGGATCTTCGGCATTGATACGGCACTCGATGGCGTGCATGGTAGGCTCGTAGTTTTTGCCCGATATAGGCGTACCTGCCGCTACTTTAATCTGCTCTTTAATCAAATCAACGTTGATTACTTCTTCGGTAACCGGGTGCTCTACCTGTATACGGGTATTCATCTCCATAAAGTAGAAGTTGTGGTGTTTATCCACCAAAAACTCAATGGTACCTGCACCTTCGTATCTTACAGCCTTAGCGCCCTTAACCGCAGCCTCACCCATTTTACGGCGCAGCTTCTCGGTCATAAACGGCGAAGGCGACTCTTCTACCAGTTTCTGGTGACGACGCTGGATAGAACAATCACGCTCAGACAAATGGCATACCCGGCCGTACTGGTCGCCAACTACCTGTATTTCTATGTGGCGAGGGTCTTCTACGTATTTTTCGAGGTAGATACCATCGTTACCAAACGCCGCTCCGGCTTCGGCACGAGCCGAATCCCAGGCTGGTTCAAAATCCAGGTCGTTCCAAACAATACGCATACCACGGCCACCGCCACCGGCAGTTGCCTTTAATATAATAGGATAACCAATTTTGTTGGCTACTTGTATACCTTCTTTTACATCGTTCAGCAAACCTTCAGAACCGGGAATAGTAGGTACACCAGCTTTTTTCATGGTTGCTTTAGCGGCTGCCTTGTCGCCCATATCATTAATCTGGTCGGCGGTAGCACCAATAAACTTGATACCGTACTCCGCACAAATGGCCGAAAACTTGGCGTTTTCAGACAAGAAACCATAACCCGGATGTATCGCGTCGGCATTGGTTACTTCGGCAGCCGAAATAATGTTCGGGATATTTAAATAAGAATCGCGGCTGGCAGGCGGACCAATACAAACAGCTTCATCAGCAAAACGCACGTGCAGACTATCGCGGTCGGCAGTGGAGTAAACGGCTACCGTTTTAATGCCCATTTCCTTACAGGTACGTATAATACGTAAGGCAATTTCGCCACGGTTAGCAATTAATATTTTTTTAAACATGTGCTATCTTAAATGTGCAAAATGCGCTGATATGCAAATGTGCAGATGTTTTTACAGCACCTGCACATTTACCTTATAACGCCCTAAGCAATTTTACATCGGTTCAACTAAAAACAAAGGCTGGTCGTACTCAACCGGCGAAGAATTATCTACCAGGACTTTTACTACCCGGCCAGATACTTCAGATTCAATTTCGTTAAACAGTTTCATGGCTTCGATGATACAAAGCACGCTGCCTGCCGAAATTTCGTCGCCTACGTTTACAAATGAAGGCTTATCAGGAGAAGATGAACGATAGAAAGTACCAATCATCGGCGATTTGATGGTGATGTATTTTGATGCATCAGCCGCAGCAGGCGCCTCGGCCGGAGCTGAAGCAGGTGCAGTTGCAGCAGGAGCTGCCGCGGGCATTGCCGATACAGGTTGGCCTACCGGTAAAGTTGCATTAACTATGGTAGGTGCCTGATTGGTTTTTATCGTAATCTTGAATTCGTTCTGTTCAATGGATACTTCGTTTACGCCAGATTTTGAAACGAAGCGGATAAGATCCTGAATTTGTTTTATATCCATATTTAGGTGTAGTGGTTTCTCGATAATTTAAAAACCTAAGTTATAACAAATTAAATAAAAATAGTTCCAAATTTAGTATGCCCATTTTAAGTAAAGGGAACCCCAGGTAAAACCACCGCCAAAGGCAGCCAGTACAATGTTGTCGCCTTTCTTAAATTTGCTCTCCCATTCCCAAAGGCAGAGCGGTATGGTACCGTTGGTAGTATTGCCGTAACGCTCAATGTTAATCACCACCTTTTCGTCGCTGATACCCATACGGTTGGCTGTGGCATCAATAATGCGCTTATTAGCCTGATGCGGAACCAGCCATGCCACATCATCAGCCACCAGGTTGTTGCGTTCCATAATTTCGGCCGCAACGTTGGCCATGTTGGTTACTGCAAACTTAAATACGGTTTTACCTTCCTGAAAAGCATAGTGCTCACGTGCCGAAACGGTTTCGTGGGTAGCGGGCCTTAATGAGCCGCCTGCCTTCATGTTTAAAAACTCCCGACCTGAGCCATCGCTTTTTAAAACAGAATCAACTACACCGTAACCTTCGGTATTGGGTTCTAATAAAGCGGCACCGCAACCATCACCAAATATAATGCAGGTAGCACGGTCCTGGTAGTCAATAATCGACGACATTTTATCGCCGCCAACCACCAACACCTTTTTGTGCTTACCACTCTCAATAAAAGCGGCTCCGGTAGCTAAACCAAACACAAAACCCGAGCAGGCTGCCTGCAAATCATATCCCCAAGCATTTTTTGCACCTATTTTGTCGGCCAAAATATTTGCCGTAGCCGGGAAAGGCATATCGGGCGTAGTGGTACAAAAAATGATAAGGTCGATTTCCTCGGCGCCAATGCCGCGTTTTTTGAGCAGTCCGTTTACCGCAGGCACCGCTAAATCTGATGTGGCAGTACCTTCGCCTTTAAGTATACGGCGTTCTTTAATACCGGTACGAGTGGTTATCCATTCGTCGTTGGTATCAACTAACGCTTCCAGCTCGTGATTGGTGAGTATGTATTCGGGTGCATAGCCATGAACAGCGGTAATTGCAGCCTGTAGTTTATGCATTTATCAAATATTTAAACAAAAGCCTGTTTAATCTTTTCAACGAGGTTGCTCTCCACCATGTTGCGCGACAGCAATACCATGTTTTTGATAGCTTCGGGGCTGGATATGCCATGGCCAACTACTACCGGGGCATTTACACCCAGGATAGGGCTGCCACCATACTGCTCGTAGTTAAAGCGGTCAAAAAACTCGTCATTGATACCTTTTTTGCGGGCAATAACGTAGTATGACTCGGCCATTTTAATTATCACGTTGCCGGTAAAACCATCGCAAACAAAAATATCAGCAGCATCGCCAAACAGGTCGCGCCCCTCTACATTGCCTACAAAATTAAACAGCGAAGTGTTTTTCATCAACGGGTAAGTTGCCAGGCAAAGCATGTTTCCTTTTTCTTCCTCTTCGCCAATGTTCATCAGCGCCACCTTGGGGTTTTCGAGGTTGTAAACATACTGGCCTAAAAGGCTGCCCAACACACCAAACTGCAACAGCGTTTCGGGCTTACAGTCAGCATTGGCACCTACATCCAACAAAATACCCAAACCGCCTTTCAGTTTGGGTACAATGGTTGTCATGGCCGGGCGTATAACACCCGGTATGGTTTTAACGCTGAACATAGCTCCTACCAGCATGGCTCCGGTGTTTCCGGCTGATGAGAAAGCCTGAATATGGCCTTCTTTTAACAGCTTAAACCCTTGTGCAATGCTCGAATCGGGCTTTTGCGTAATGGCTTTAGTTGGGTGCTCACCCATACCAATCACTTCGGTAGTATGTACATACTCAAAATGATCAGGATTGAACCCGTTTTCCTGAAGAATACTTACAGCAATTTCTTTGTTGCCTACCAGCACCAGCTTTTGCTGTTCGGGTAAAGCTTTATAAGCCTCGATTGCTCCTAAAACCGCAGCTTTTGGAGCATAATCGCCGCCCATAATGTCTAAGCCTATCTTCATTGCAGAAAATCAGGTCTTAAACTGTAGCTGCTTTCTCAATAAGAACTTTACCGTTGTAGTAAAGATTACCATCAACAGTATAGGCGCGGTGTGGTAAATGTACAGCACCAGTAGTAGCGCAAGTTGTTAAAGATGGCGCTTCAGCTTTATAATGCGTTCTGCGTTTAGCCGTTCTCGATTTCGAGAACTTACGTTTTGGATTTGGCATAACTTCTAAATATTATATCATTTTAACTTTTTAAGTGCGTCCCAGCGTGGGTCAGCACTTTTTTTCCTGTTCATCACTGCCAGACAGCTTATCTAACCTGTCAAGCATATCTTTATCACAATATGGCGTGTTCCCCTCGCTGCCGCAATTGGCAATAAACGGAACGGCAACATTTACATACTCATATATCAACCCGGCCAAACTGATTTCAGTATCATTTTTAGTCAGGGTAATAATTTCTTCATCCTCATCAACCTCCTCTTCGCTAAACTTAGCCACCTGCTGCTCGTGTATATCCACCGATTGCGGATATTCTGACAAACAACGGTCGCAAGCCAGGTCAATAGTACCGTAAATATGAAAGTTCAGAATCAGCATAGTTTCCTGCTTATCCAACTCCACCTTACATTGCAAATTTGCCTTTTTTACCAGCGAATAATCGAATTCTTTAAAAAATTCGTTATCCACTACGTAATCAAACTCGTGCTTTCCGAGCTTCAGACCAGTAAAAGGTATCGAATATGTTTTTAATGATTTCAACGAGCGATAATTAGCCCGCAAATGTAGATAAAATATATGTAACGCGAAAGTGTTTTTTCAAATTAGAAAAGCAGGGCACCCGCATTGCATTATACAGCATATCAGCACTCAAAGGCTCCTTATGTAAATAAACATAGAAGTTCTAATCGCGGTCGCGACTCAGTTTGCTAAACGGCAATGGGTTCTCGTTTAATACCGCTGTTTCGCGCCGGTGCTTTACAATATGAATAGCCTGAAACAGCGCCTCACGGAACGAGATTTCGGAAGCTTTGTTTTTACCGGCAATATCGTAAGCCGTGCCGTGGTCAGGCGAGGTGCGTACAAAACTTAAACCAGCAGTGTAATTAACCCCCGACTCAAACGAGATCTGCTTGAAAGGAATTAAGCCTTGGTCGTGGTACATAGCCAGCACGGCATCAAACTGCATATAGCTGCCGTTGGCAAAAAAGCCATCGGCAGGGTAAGGGCCAAACGCCAGGATATCGTTGGCGCGAGCTTCTTCGAGCGCCGGAATGATAATATCTTTTTCTTCGCTGCCAATCAGCCCGTTATCACCGGCGTGAGGGTTTAGGCCTAAAACGGCAATTTTGGGTTTACGTATCCAAAAATCCTGTTTCAGACTGGCGTTCATCAAACGAAGTTTGGCCAGTATTTTTTCGGTTGTGATAGACTGCGCAATTTGCGACACCGGGATGTGGCCCGTAACCACACCCACCCGCAGGGTATCGCTTACCAAAAACATCAACACTTCTGATGAGTTATCGCGTTCCTGCAAATACTCGGTATGCCCCGGAAAGCTGAATTGCTCGTTCTGGATGTTATCTTTATTAATCGGCGCTGTTACCAGGGCATCAATCTGCCCGGCTATCAGGTCGTCGGTGGCGCGTTGCAGCGACAGGAAAGCATATTTGCCACCGGTTTCGTTGGCTGCGCCCAATTCCAGTTTCACATCCTCTTCCCAGCAATTTATCATGTTTGCTTTTTTGTGATGCGCGCTGGCGGCACTGTCAATTACATTAAAGTTTAAATCGTGCACCTGCACCGTGCGGCGGTGAAAAGATGCCACTTTGGTATGGCCGTAAACAATAGGCGTACAATAATCAAATATCCGGGTATCGGCCAGCGTTTTAATAATAACTTCTAAACCGATGCCGTTAACATCACCTACACTGATACCTATTTTTATCTTCTCACTCATAATACCATTCTGCATTACGTGGTTTTAATAACGATACAGCAAATATTATTTCAATAAAAGGAAACAAAACCTGCCTTATCCATAAACCACTAATTAGTTAGCGATTTGCAAATAAACCATTTTCGGCAATAATGTTTACTATGCCTGCGCAAATATCACTTAATTTGCAAAAATTTGTGCAGAAGAGATGTCGTTAGTCAGAGCCAAAAAACATTTAGGTCAGCATTTTTTAACCGATAAAAATATTGCGGCCAAGATTGTAGATAGCCTTCGTCCGGATAACCGGTACACCCAGGTGCTGGAGGTAGGCCCCGGTATGGGCATACTGTCCGACTTTTTACTGCAAAAAACAGAGTACCAAACTTACCTGATTGACATTGATACCGAGTCGTACCTGTTTTTACAAAAAAAATACCCGCAACTGGCCGAGCACTTAATTAATGCCGACTTCCTGGAGATGGATTTCGGCAGCGTGTTTAGCCGTTCGTTTGCTATTATCGGTAACTTCCCGTACAATATATCATCGCAAATATTATTTAAAGTGCTGGATAGCCGGCAGCAGGTAGTTGAGGTGGTCGGTATGTTTCAGAAAGAAGTGGCCGAACGCTGCACCGCTAAAGCAGGCAGTAAAGAATATGGTATTTTAAGCGTGTTTTTGCAGGCCTACTACAAAGTAGAATACTTGTTTACCGTAAAAGCTGGTGTATTTAACCCGCCGCCTAAGGTATTGTCGGCGGTCATCCGCCTCACGCGTAACGAGGTGGAACAACTCCCCTGCGACGAGAAATTATTCTGGCATGTAGTTAAAGCCGGTTTTAACCAGCGCCGCAAAACTTTACGTAATGCACTATCGGCTTTAATTAATAAAGAAGCTATGGCTACTGAGCCTATGTTAGACTTACGGGCCGAGCGCTTAACGGTAAATGACTTTGTTGCACTAACGAATAAGATTACTGAAAATCGGTAGTTACACTTGAATTGTAAAACATTAAATGAAGCTAAGAGAAAAGATTTACTATGGTTTTTACGGTATCTGTTTTCTATTAGCCATCATTGGCCAAATTGCTTTTTCCGGCAACAGTCATACCGCTCCCCTCGGATTTGTTGTTGAATTACTTGCGTTACCCGTGGGAGCGTTACTTTGGATAATAGATAGCTTTAGACATGTTGATACCAAAGTACACCGAATTGGCATGTCGACTAATGGCTTACTGATGTTTTTAATCGTCATTTCCGCATTGGTGTAAAACATAAGCTGCTTTAAAAACTTTTTCTTAAAATCTGAAAACCGTTGAAAAATAACATCCTCATTGTTGATGACCTGCATCCTATCTTCATCGAACAGGTAGAAGCTTTGGGTTATACCTGCAATTACCAACCCACCATTAAATTAGAAGATGCTTTGGCCATCCTGCCGCAATATGAGGGTTTGGTTATACGGTCTAAATTCCAGGTAACGCCCGAGATTATTGATACGGCTGCCAGCCTGCGCTTTATTGCCCGGGCCGGTGCGGGTATGGATAATATTGACGAAGCTTACGCCATACAAAAAGGCATCATCCTGATTAATGCTCCCGAAGGCAATATGGATGCCGTGGGCGAACATGCCATAGGCCTGCTGCTATCGCTGATGAACAATTTAAACCGTGGTGATGCCGAGGTACGCAACGGTTTATGGCAGCGTGAGGCTAACCGGGGCTATGAACTAAAAGGCCGCACGGTAGGTGTTGTTGGTTACGGGCATATGGGGCAAATCTTTGCCCGTAAGCTGAAAGGCTTTGAGGTAAACGTAATAGCTTACGATAAATACAAAACCGGCTTTAGCGACGATTATGCCCGCGAGGTAAGCATGGAAGAAATTGTTAAGCACAGCGACGTGCTGAGCCTGCATGTACCGCTTACCTCTGAAACCAATGGTTTGGTAAACGACGAGTACCTCTTTCATTTTAAAAAACCTATCTTTTTACTTAACACCGCACGCGGCCAAGTAGTTGAAACGCAGGCCTTACTGAACGGCATCAGGCAGGGTAAAATACTGGGTGCCGGGCTGGACGTATTGGAAACCGAAAAGTTCCCGGCACTGGCAGAGCAGCCCTGGTTTGAGGAGTTAAAAAACAGCGGCAAAGTCATTTTAAGCCCGCATGTAGCCGGCTGGACCTTTGAGTCGTACCGTAAGATTAGTGAGGTAATGGCCGCCAAAATAAAAAATTTGGATATTCAAACTTAAATATCCTATCTTCGTTTTTATACCAAGCAAGACTATGCAAGCTTAAGGGCTCACATAGTCTTGTTTGTTTTTAATGGCTGTCGCGTCCTTCTTACAACCATAGGAAGGGCGGTTTTTTTTGATAGCTAATGAATCAAAACATCTATTTAAAATTTGTGTGTTTATGGCAGAAGTTGCATACTATACCAAAGAGGGTTTAGAAAAATTAAAAGAAGAATTACAACAGTTAAAAACTTCAGGACGTGCCCAGATAGCTAAAGCGATTGCTGAGGCGCGTGATAAAGGCGACCTTTCGGAGAATGCCGAATATGATGCCGCCAAAGAGGCGCAGGGCTTACACGAAACCAAAATTGCCAAACTCGAAGAAACCTTAGCTAACGCCCGCATCCTGGACGAGTCTAAAATGGATACGTCGAAAGTGCTGGCTTTATCTAAAGTAAAAATCAAGAATACTAAAAACGGCGCTACCATGACTTACCAGCTGGTATCTGAAAGCGAAGCCGACCTGAAAGCCGGCAAGATTTCGGTAAGCTCACCTATTGCCAAAGGTTTATTAGGCAAAAAAGTAGGCGAAAAAACCGAGATTATGGTTCCTGCCGGTAAAATGGAATTTGAAGTTTTAGAAATCAGCCGGTAATTGATTTGAGTTAATAAGTTATTGAGTTATTTTAGGTTGATTTTGAAAACAATTAGTAGCTCAATAACTTATTACACCTAATAACTAATCTACCTTCATTCCTATGTCAAGCATATTTTCGAAAATAGTAGCAGGCGAAATACCGGCTTATAAAGTAGCCGAAAGCATTGATTTTCTGGCGTTTTTAGATATCAACCCTCTGGCCGAAGGTCATGTATTGGTCATCCCTAAAAAAGAAGTAGATTATTTGTTTGATTTGGATGATGAGCTGTATACCGGCTTGCAGATGTTTGCCAAAATTGTAGCTACCGCCATGAAACAGGTAATACCCTGCAAACGCATAGGTGTAGCCGTAATTGGCTTGGAAGTACCGCACACCCACATCCACCTCATCCCAATGAACGAGGTAAGCGACCTGAATTTTTCGCGCCCCAAACTTACCTTCACCGCCGAGCAATTTGAGGCAACTGCCGAAAAGATTAAAGAAGCGTTGAGGGAAGAATAAGTGTTAGAGTAAAAAATATACAATCAGGAATCAAGACATTTAAACAGAAAGGAATTGCAGAAGCAATAACTTTAGGTCAAAATTAATCCAGCCTGATACTTGTAGAAGCTCAGTCTTGGCTCTTTGCTCTTGATTCTTGGTTCTGAAGTCCTGACTCTTGATTCTTGATTCTTAACTCTTGACTCTTCCCCCCTACCACTCTCTTGTTATTTTCCTTCACAAAAGATTCCCAGCCTGAGTAGCTGATTTTGCTGCCACGGCCGGTGGTTATTTTCTGGAAGCTATGGCAAACGGCTACGGCCAGTCCGTCGGTAGCATCTAAAAATTCGGGAGTTTCTTTAAAGTTAAGTAACCGTTGCAGCATGGCAGCTACTTGTTCTTTAGTAGAGTTACCATTTCCGGTGATAGCCTGCTTTATTTTACGCGGCGAATACTCGTTAACCGGTATATTACGGGATAGCGCGGCAGCAATAGCCGTGCCTTGCGCCCTGCCCAGTTTTAGCATTACCTGTATATTTTTACCGTAAAAGGGGGCTTCGATAGCTAAAGTATCCGGGTTGTAGCCATCAATGAGGGCAATGGTTTTTTCAAAGATACGCTGCAGTTTCAGCATGTGGTCATCGGTGCCGCCGGGTATTTTAACCACACCAAGGCTCAACAGTTCCAGTTTAGAACCGGTTTCTTTAACCACACCGTAGCCCATTACGGCAGTTCCGGGGTCAATTCCTAATATAATACGTTCCTTGAGCGGCTGTTGCAATTTCACAAATACAAAGATAGACTTTACTTAAGCACCGCTTTGTAATATCTCCAAATAATCGACCCGGCTCATAAATTGGCCTCCCATGCTTTCCAAATGTTCGGTGTGCATCTGGCAGTCAATCAACCGGTATTGTCCCTGCTGGCATAAATAAATAAGCGCTGCTTTGGAGGCATTGCTTACCCGGCTAAACATACTCTCGCCACAAAACACATGGCCGGCGTGTACACCATACAACCCACCAACTAACTCGCCCTGTTGCCAAACTTCATACGAATGTGCGTAGTCCGCCTGGTGTAATTGTATATAAGCCTGCTGCATATCTTCGGTAATCCAGGTACCGTCCTGCCCCTCACGCGGCATTTGCGAGCAGGCTTCAATAACCTGTTCAAATGCCTGATTTTTGGTGATAATGAACCGACCGGAGCGTAACACCTGCTTCATGCTTTTGCTGATTTTGATTTGGTTAGGATGAAGCACAAAACGTTCATGCGGTGAGTACCACAAAATAGGCGTATCATCGCTATACCACGGGAAGATGCCATGCTGGTAAGCCAACCGCAAACGCTTAACAGATAAATCTCCGCCTACGGCCAGTAATCCGTCAGACTCGGCCAGTTCGGGATTTGGAAAAACCAGCCGGTCATCCAGTCTAAAAATCATGGATCAAAGATAAAGGTATTCGTAATCCCAAACGCAGCAAAAAAAGAATGCCATCCGTTAAACAGATGGCATCAGGTTACTTAGTAAGCTATAATAAGTAAACAGTGTTAAACACTTTCTTTTTGCAGCAAAGCAGGGATAGTTTTGAGTATAAGCCTTACATCATTTACCAGGCTATGATTTTCGGCATATACGTTATCCAACATTAATCGCTCTTCTTCGCTCATATCTCCTTTACCGCGTTTTTCTACCTGCCAAAGCCCTGTAATACCAGCCGGTGCATGAAAACGCATTGCATATTTATCGGTAGTTAGTTTTTCGGCCTCATAAAGCGGCAACGGGCGGTTGCCTACGATGCTCATATCGCCTATAAACACATTCCATAACTGCGGTAACTCATCAATACTGGTGTTACGGATAAAATTGCCTATACGGGTAATGCGCGGGTCGTTTTTAATTTTAAAGAAGGCCGAACCGGCACTTGTTTTTTTAGTATCCATGTACTCGCGCTCACACCAGTGTACTTCATCAGCATACAGCGGAAACTGACATTTACCGGCAGAGATACAATCAGCACACAAGAACGATGTGTTTTCAATCACCTGTTTTTCTTCAGGCGCTTTTTTAGCAGCAGCATCAGTATCATATTGGTTTAGGTGTTTCAAATCTTTTAAACGCTGGTCGGCGTTTACATACATCGATCTGAATTTGTAAAATTTAAACACCTGGTAACCAGTACCTACCCGCAACGAGTAATAAAAAGCCGGCCCTTTAGATTCCAGTTTAATGGCCAGGTAAATAATCAGAAACAGTGGAGACAGCATCAACAAAGCCATGCCCGAAAAGAACATATCGAACACCCGTTTGCCCGATGGAACTTTATACAAGGCCTGCGCACGCTTGCCTGCCGACTTGCGGATAGACTGCCAATGCTCTACCAGGAAGTTTACGCGTGACTCAATATTCCTAGTCTCTACCGGTAAACAAAACACATCGGCTACACCGGCAGTCAGCGCCAGGTCACGTAGGTTATCGTTAAAATGGTTTACAATTAAAAAGAACGGCACATCAGGCATCTGGTTCTTTTTCAGGGTATCCAACAAGGTAACACCCGATGATGCCAAAACTTCATCCTGCGATATGATGGCCACAATGTTTAAGTCCAAATCTTGCCAGGACGCAAATAACTGCATGCCATTTTTAAAATGCATCAGCTGCTTGTCCTGAAAATCGCATTGATTGATGGACATCGTCAGCTCATCGTTGAAGCTAATCAATGCAATAACACCACGATTGGTAGAAACAGGATTCATCATATTATTTATACGGCTACTGGTTTACCAATTCTGCGCAGTATAGCCCTGATGCGGGCTTCCAGTTCGGCAGGGTTAAACGGCTTTACAATAAAATCATCGGCACCGCGGTTTAAACAGCGGATACGCACCTCCGAGCTATCCTCGCCTGATACGATAATTACCGGGATAGATTTAAAAAAATCGCTGCTGCTGATTTGCTGAACAAAGTCCAACCCGCTCAGGTTAGGCGTATTTAAATCTGATATCACCAGATCGGGGATATTTCCGTTTTGTAAAAAGGTAAGTGCATCAAGGGCCGAGGGGCAAATCTCAATTTCATAGGCTTTACCTAAAAACCTTTTCATGATGAGCTGCATGTAATTATCGTCTTCAATAATCAGTATCTTGGTTTGCCCTGAGTTCGAAAATCCCATAGTATTGGCTTGAATAATTTTAGTATTGTTTGTGCTTAATCGACTGTTAGGGGTAGGCAGCATAGTTGTATGTATGCGTCCTGTTACGCCTTTTTTGCTTAAAATGTTATGCTTTATAGCGCAGAGCTATGAAATAAATACCCTTTTAAAGCGCTTTATGGTGCCTTTCCACAATCCGCCGTCTATTTGTATGCGGCGGTCGGTAGTCCATACAATGGCAACCGGGTTATCTACCCGGTACATCTGGCCGAAATTTTTATTTTTAAGTTTAAGTGCCAGAAAGCCGTCTTCGTTGGTACCCGGCGGATGATTAAATCCATCCACCTGCAACCCTTCGGCACGTCTGAAACCCGAGTTAAACCCATAAACGTTTACAGCCTCATTTTTAAAGTACTTATTGTACAACCGGGTAAAATCAGACAAATACTCGTAAAAAAAGTAAGTAAACCTACCCGTTTTACCTACCGGAATAAATGAAAACCGCCCATAGGTAATGGCCACTTTACGGTCCTCTGCTGCCAGGGGTTTAATCATCTCCTCAATCCAGTGTTTAGGGTAAATGGTGTCGGCATCAGCATTGAGTATGTATTTGCCCTTAGCCTGGGCCAGCCCTGCATTACGTGCGGGTGTAATGCCCTGCGTAGTTTCGAGTATGCAGGTTACTCCGCAAGCTTTTACCAGCGCTTCGGTGGCATCTTTTGAGTTATTGTTAACCACAATAATTTCAACCGACCACCGGGTTTCGTTACTGCACAACGAAGCCAGCGTTTGCACAATCGTAGCCTCTTCGTTGTAGGCCGGCATTACAATAGATACATCGGGGTTACCCTTGTACAATTTTTGGTAGGCCTTTTTTACCTGCTCGGGGTCTTGCTTTTGGTAGTAGTAATTACCGATATAAGCAGGTATAGCGATGGGTCTCATATAACGAATGGATGTTTTATTACGCCGTATTATCAATAGTGTTAATTAGTAACAGGCAACGAGTGACATATAGCCCGCATTTTGCCTGTTTTTATACCTTATACGTAAGATTTAAAATAAGTTCCAACTTTTTATTTATTGATTGCAAGCAGGTTAACCAAGCAGGCTACTCTGCCAAGCATTTATAAATAATGCCTACTTTTGCAGCCTATGAAAAAGCAGCAACCTACCATTCTGGTAGTAAATGATGATGGCATTACGGCGCCTGGCATTAAAGCGCTGATTGAGGCGATGCAGCAATTGGGCCGCGTGGTGGTGGTAGCACCCGACAGCCCGCAATCGGGTATGGGGCATGCTATTACTATTGGCAAACCCCTGCGTTTGGACGCCGTTGATTTATATAAAGGCGTAGAAATGTATAAGTGCTCGGGCACACCGGTTGATTGTGTTAAGCTGGCTGTAAACCGCGTATTTAAAGGTCAAAAACCGGACTTATGCGTATCGGGTATTAATCATGGCTTAAATAACTCTATCAATGTACTGTATTCGGGAACGATGTCGGCAGCGGTAGAGGGCGCTATTGAGAGTATACCGTCCATAGGATTTTCGTTAGATGATTACACCCAGCAGGCCGATTTTGCCCCATGCATTGCGTACGTCAAAAAAATTGCTGCCCAGGTATTAGAACACGGCTTGCCTGCAGGCACCTTGCTTAATGTTAACTTCCCTAAAGGTGATGCATTAAAAGGTATAAAAATTTGCAGACAGGCCCAAGGCAAGTGGGCCGAAGAATTTGATGAGCGCCTTGACCCCTACCAGCGTCCGTATTACTGGTTAACCGGTCTGTTTCAGTTAAACGACCAGGGCGAGGATACGGATGTATGGGCGTTAGATAATAACTACGTTTCGGTAGTTCCTGTACAGTTTGATATGACGGCACACCACGCCATTGCCGCATTAAACAACTGGAAACTTTAATTGAACAACAACGGGCGGTGTTTAATCTACCTCCTGGTAACCGCCCACCATTTGGCTACCATCTTTAATCAAAAAGCTGTTAAACTCCTGGTTGAGTTCGGTGCAGCTTTGTTTTAACATCTGGATGATGAGTTTACCCGCATCATCCATTTCGCTGGCATCTAGTATGTCTACCAAACCCATGATATTGGCTAATGGTCTGCGCAGTAAATGCGATTGCTTATAGGCTACATCGCGCAATGTTGAAGTTAAAAAGCTAATATGGTCTTGCCTCGATTCAAAATCGGTAATATCATAACCTACACCTACAAAGCCGTCTATACTGCCATCAGCTAATACGTTGGCTTTAAAATCCCAGTGCGTAATAATGTAGCCACCTTTGCCATTAAGTTTGCGCAGTGTTACCTGGAAACATTGTTCGGGATTAGCTAAGCATTTTAAACTGGTTTGATAAGCCAAATCGTGGTCGTCAGGGTGCAAAGCTGCTGATGAAGGCCTGCTGGCTTTGTCTTTATAAAAGCCGGCATACTTGTCTAAAAAATAATCATTGATGTAGGCATAATCTCCTTGATTATCAACCAATACCAAATAATAGGTCCGGGATGTTTTAAATAAATCAACAATGTGTTGAAATGTACTTACAGGAGATTGAGTCATCATACAGTTACCAATTGCTTAATAGCTTGCCGGGCTTTGAGTAGCAGATTATAAGTATGGTATCAATTATAATTATACCCCGGTAACTCACTTTAACGTAAGAAAACTACAAGTTGTTTGCTGTAAGGGGGCAATTACCGCCGGCACCTACTGTATACTGTTCAAAGACAGGTCAATGCCTTGTGCTGCCCCCTCAATTTTACAGATGAGCGGAAAATCGGGATTGTTGAGTACCCAAAGCTTGGTTTTACCTTTTTCGCT
This sequence comes from uncultured Mucilaginibacter sp., assembly GCA_913777515.1. GTDB lineage: Bacteria > Bacteroidota > Bacteroidia > Sphingobacteriales > Sphingobacteriaceae > Mucilaginibacter. The sequence goes on along the minus strand of CAJYSL010000153.1, from coordinate 3,979 downwards.
CACGGCATAAAACGTATCAACCTCTTTACCATCCAACTGATACCCCGGCGCGCCTTCCTCTACTTTAAATGTTAAGCCGTTCAGTTCAAAGCTTTTTTTATCTTTCAGGTTATTGAAGGTGTCTTTAGATAAAAAGGCCAACGTTTCATTGTCTTTAAGCTTGGTTACCTCATCAAAACCGGGTTCGCGGAGGGCCATCTTAGTACCGCTTTGTATAGCTTTGGCCGATATCTCAAACGTACCTGTTCCTAATCCATTAATCATCCATTTAATCCTTAGCGGTGCATTTAAGTCTGTAATGGTGAGTACAGCTGGCAACGCCTGCCCAAAGGCACGGGCATAAGCGGTGTAGCTAAGTACGGTACCATTTTTAATTTGCGGTACCATTTTTTGCGCAATCGACGTATAAGCCAACAGAACAAAAGCTATAAATGGAAATATCTTTTTCATAAACTTTAAATCACTTTTTTTTGATAATTGATAAAAATAACATAATAACATCGCCTGTTATTGTAAATTTGAAAATTATGCAGCTTAAAAATTCCATCCTGACGGGTTTGTTGATAGGCCTGCTGCTACCGGCAGCGGCCTGGGTGTTATTTGCCAGGCTCTACCCTGACACCGTTATTTTAAACAAACCTGCCATCCCCTACCTGGTAGCTATCGGACTTAACCTTTTTGTGGTTAAGCTTTGCTTTCAGCGCAATGCCGATAATACCGGCAAAGGGGTAATGCTGGCTACGTTTGCCAGCATGTTGGCTATGGTATTTATTTTAAAGGTACGTATTTCATGAGATATTATCTGGTAGCCGGAGAGGCATCAGGAGATTTACATGGCGCCAATCTGATAAAAGCAATTAAAGCTAAAGACCCTCAGGCCGATTTTCGTTTTTTTGGCGGAGACCTGATGGCGGCCGAAGGCGGCACCCTGGTAAAACATTATGCCAGCATGGCTTACATGGGTTTTGTAGAGGTAGCCTTAAACCTGCGCACCATACTGCAAAACATGAAAGAATGTAAGCAGGACATTGCCGTTTGGCAACCCGACGTGTTAATACTGATTGATTTTCCGGGTTTCAATTTAAAAATTGCAGCGTTTGCTAAAAAGCTTGGCCTACAAGTTTGTTACTATATATCGCCCAAAGTTTGGGCCTGGAACCAGAAGCGGGTTTACAAAATAAAAAAGATTGTTGACCACCTGTTTTGCATATTACCTTTTGAGGTAGATTTTTACCGCAAGTTTGATATGGAGGTGGATTATATAGGCAATCCTCTACTGGATGCCGTGGCTGCCTTTAAACCCAACCCTGATTTTTTAGCCCAGCACAACCTGCACGACAAAAAGATTGTAGCCCTGCTGCCGGGCAGCCGCAAGCAGGAAATAAGCCGTTTGTTGCCCGAGATGGTTAAGGTAGCCCGGCATTTTATTGAGTACGAATTTGTGATAGCCGGCGCACCTGCCTTTGATACCATCTACTATCAGCAATATTTAGATGGGGCAGAATTGCCTATTATTTTCAACGCTACTTACGATATTTTACACCATGCCGAGGCGGCTATTGTAGCCTCGGGAACGGCCGTTCTCGAAACTGCTTTATTTAACGTACCACAGGTAGCCGTTTACAAAGCCAACCAGCTTATGGTGAGCGCTGCGCGCATATTTTTAAAAATCAAATACATTACACTGGTTAACCTTATTTTAGATGAGCCTGCCGTAAAGGAGTTAATACAGGATGACTGCAATACCAACTCCCTGACCCATGAGTTGGATATGCTATTACACAATGATTCGTACATTGTAAACATGATGCAGAAATATCAAAAGCTGCATAGCTTAATGGGCCATCCGGGAGCTTCGGCCAAGGCTGCTGATTTGATTATAGCGTATACCACAAACGAAAAAACTCCGGCATGAGCCAGAGTTTTTTCGTTTCATAGATGATGTAAAATATATTTTTGGACGCGACTTTGAGTAAATTGATTTTTATAAGCACCTCGCTGGGAATAGGCGGAACTTAATAACCAATCACTTTAAGCTGCAGAAAAAGATTGTCCTTTTATATTCTGCGCGATACTGTCGATAATCTTATTCTTTGCGTTTTTAACAGTTTTTAAATCTTCTAACAATAGGGCTTTCAATTCGCTGTCAAAACGTTTAACCATTTTGCTTACAGAGGGGGTGCGGTAATTTCTCATAGTCATGTTTTTTTAGATTGAATATTTAGTCTTTTTTGATGTCTTTGTCAATGTGGTCAGTTTCACTCAGATTCTCTTTACGCCTTTTTGCTTCCTCGTACTGACGGTCTATTTGTTCATCGTCACGAGCATCTGCAGGTTTTTCTGGATTTTGCGGGTTTTCCCACTCCTGTTCCTGTTTGTCTTTGGGTTCGCTATTAACGGTAGCCATAACTGATGATTTGCTGATATTTTATCCAATACCGTACCAAATAAATTAACGCAATCTTAAATAACCCTCAACACACTGACTTACAGTAACAAAATATTAAAACACTATAGCTTAAAAACAGCTTAATTACCTTTTGATAGCTTCTTGAAATAGTACTATGCTGTATCAAACACCCGAATGATTGAACACCTTTTTGTCCTGCTTTCTTAAATTGAGCAGGTGAATAACTAGCGCTATTGCGGATAAGGATATACCAATGGCGCAAACGCCTGCCCAATGGTAACTACTCCAAAGCCGGGATGCCAGAAACGTACCTAAAGCGCCTCCCACAAAATAAGTTACCATATATACCGTATTAATGCGGTTACGGGCATTAGGATTTAATGCAAAAATGATAGACTGATTGGCAATATGCGTAGCCTGTACGCCCATGTCCATCAAAATTACGCCCACAATCAGTCCGGCCCAGCTACGGCTAAAAAACGCAAAGATGATGAACGACACCAGCAACAACACGAGCGTATAAGTAATTAATACCTTAGCGCTGATTTTATCGGTCAATCGCCCAATAAGCGAAGCAGCCAAGGCACCAAACGCACCGATTAATCCGAACGCGCCGGCTACGGCACTCCCCTCGTTAAACGGAGGTTCGCGCAACAAAAAGGTAAGCGTTGTCCAGAATGCGCTGAAACACGCAAAACACAACCCGCCACGCAAGGCAGCCAACCGGAGTTGAGGCTCTTGCTTTACCAGCGAAAGCAAAGATTTCATTAAACTGCCATAGTTCCCTTCGTAGTCGGGCTCCACCTCGGGGGCAATCAGGCCTATCAGCACCCACATTACAATCATCAACCCGGCTGCAATGTAAAACACGGCACGCCAACCAAAGTGCTCGCCAATAAAACCGCTCAACGTACGTGATAATAATATACCTATTAGTAAGCCACTCATTACCGTACCCAGTTTTTTACCTCGTTCTTCGGGTTTAGCCAGGTGCGCCACCATTGGTACCAGTATTTGCGGAATCACTGATGTTAAACCAATTAAAAAGTTGCTGATGCCCAACACCCATATCTGCTGCGCACTGGCCGCCAATAGCAGTGATGCTACCACAAAGGCAAAATCAATGAGCATCATTTTTTTGCGCTTCAGCATATCGGCCAGTGGTATAATAAATAGCAAACCGGTAGCATAACCAATCTGGGTGAGCATGGCCAGCTGGCCGGCGGCGCCGTTGCTCACTTTAAAAGCTTGCGCAATATCGCCCAACAGGGGCTGACTATAATAAATATTGGCTACAACCAAACCGGTAGCCACGGTAAGTGTCCACAATACCAGCGGCGATAGCTGGTTTTGATTATTTTTATCTAAAGTATCAGTCATCATTAATCCTTAAAAACAAGCGACCAAGGTATCATCATTACAAAAAAATATTGAAATAAAACGGTCACTTTAACTTATTGTACTAAACGTGTTACAACACTTAAAATAATTTAACTTTTATTAACACAAGAGACATACAACTAACAGTTTAGCATAGTAAAAAGGTTTTAAATATATTTTTAGCAATTA
>CAJYSL010000152.1 GCA_913777515.1 uncultured Mucilaginibacter sp. | reverse complement strand
TATGAAACCAACGTGGGCGACCGCGGCACCAAACTTTCGGGCGGACAAAAACAACGCATTTGTATTGCCCGCGCTGTATTGGCCAACCCGCCGCTGATGCTGTTGGATGAAGCAACGTCGGCCCTGGATACCGAATCGGAAAAACTGGTGCAGGATGCGCTGAACAACCTGATGAAAAACCGCACCTCGCTCATTATTGCTCACCGGTTAAGTACTATTCAAAACGCCGACCTGATTGTAGTGTTGGAAAACGGACGTGTAGCCGAGCAAGGCAACCATATCGAACTGATGCAAAAAAACGGGCTTTATCGCAAGCTGATTGATATGCAGTCGTTCCAAGGGTAAGCATCAAAACAAACAGGCCGCCTGCATTACGCAGAGCGGCCTGTTTGTTTAGCAGAGGTCTGAAAACGACCTGTAATATTAGAATTTAAAGCCTAAGCCCACTTGCCAAACCTGGTTTCTGAACGCAGGTACGCCTGAGCTACCGTTTGGATTGTTTTCGCGGAAGTCAATGTTATAACGGCCGCGCAATTCCACATTGCGGTTTAAATCAATGGATACACCTGCCACACCGCCGATGAAGGTTTTGTCGCCGTTGTAAGTGTAACGGTCTTGCTGAACGATGTTGAAACCATCATAATACGTGTTACTGGTGTTCATCAGGAAAGATATCTGCGGACCAACCAAAACGTTAAATGCCGGGGCCAACTTCAATTTAAGTAACAACGGCACATCAATAAAATTAGCACGTTGCGCAAAATCGCCGTATACAGTATTGGCACGGTAACCTTTTTGCGAGTACAAAATCTCAGGCTGGAATGATAACGGGTAAACGATAGGCACATCTACAAACAAACCTACGTTAGCCCCTAACTTGGTATTGGTACTAAAATCAGAATTTCGCGAACTGATAGTATTGGCAATGTTCAAACCACCGGCCAAACCTACCCGCGGACGATAGTAATCGTCAGATACGCGCTGTCTGCGGTAACCATGGCGACGCTGAGCGTCGGCGGTTCCAACTATCAGCAGCACCATGGCTGCAAGTAATAATTTTTTCATTGTGTTGTAAATTTTAATTCAAACTGAATGCTTTATAGATAGGATAAACAAGCGTTGGTTTATTCGGTATTTAACTTTTTTTAATCAGTCATTTAAACATTACACACTTCTATACATTATGACAGGCAGGTTGCTTACTTTTGAACCGGCAACATAACATTACGAACCGTGAGATTATTTTTTAGTGCGGCATTGCTTTTGGCAGCGGCCCAAGCCACTTTTGCGCAGCAAACAACCAATTTTATATCATCCTTAAACGAGCAAAACCATTGGGTTGATTCGGTTTTCAATACCTTAAACCGGAAACAAAAAGTTGCCCAGTTATTTTTTATAAGGGCGCATACCAACAAAGGCAAAGCTTATTCGGACTCGGTTGCCAATGTTATTAAACACGAACAACCCGGCGGACTGGTATTTTTTCAGGGTGGCCCGGTAAGACAGGCAGCCTTGAGCAACCAGTACCAAAAACTGGCCCATATCCCTTTGTTAATTGCTATGGACGGTGAGTGGGGCCTGGGTATGCGCCTGGATTCTACCTTGTCCTACCCCTATCAAATGACTCTGGGCGCCATACAAGACGACCAGTTGCTCAACCAGATGGGGCAGCAGGTGGCGTATGATTTTAAGCGCTTGGGTATGCACTTAAACTTTGCCCCGGTTGTTGATATCAATAATAATCCCGACAATCCGGTCATCAATTACCGCTCTTTTGGGGATAACAAATATAAAGTAGCTCTTAAATCTGTTGCCTATATGCAGGGCATGCAGCAGGGTGGGTTGCTTACCACGGCCAAACACTTTCCGGGCCATGGCGATACTAACGTAGACTCTCACGCCGACCTGCCGCAACTCAACTTTACCCGCACCCGCTTAGATACGCTCGAAGAGTATCCGTTTAAGCAAGCCATCCAGGCCGGCATCAGCGGGGTAATGGTGGCACACATGAGTATACCGGCGCTTGATTCTACTAAGAATCTACCCTCTACCTTGTCGAGACCTATCATTACCGGTTTGCTTAAAGACTCCCTGGGCTTTAAAGGCCTGGTTGTGTCTGACGCTATGGAAATGAAAGGCGTAGTTAAATATTTCCCGGAAGGCGAAGCCGACCTACGGGCATTTATGGCCGGTAATGATATCATCGAATTATCGCAAAACTCCTGGCGTGCCATCAAGAAAATCAAAAAGGCCATCCGCCAGCATTTGATTGCGGAGGCTGAGCTGGATGCAAAAGTTAAAAAGGTACTTGCGGCTAAATACTGGGTAGGCTTAAACCGTTACCAACCGGCAGACTTGCAAAACATCCCCGAAAACCTTAACCGGGAGCCAGCCCAACAACTCATTCAGAATTTAAGCGATGCAGCAGTAACTTTATTGCAGGATAACGGCCTGATACAGCGCCTCAATTTTGCACAAAAGACTGCGCTGGTAAGTATCGGTTCGGCAAAGAATACCACCTTTCAGTTGGAATTGGCCAAAACCTTTGCCAACAATACTTTATTCAACATTGATAAAAATGCCTCGGCCAATGATGTTGCAAAGTTATTAAACGAAGTAAAAACCTACGGCCAGATTATGGTGGGTATACACGATACGCGCCTGCGCCCGCAAAGCAAACTGGATTTTAGCGATGCGGTTAAAAACATGGTTGCGCAACTATCTGCCTCCCCTAACGCGGCCATCAGTCTTTTTGCTAACCCATACACCATAGCCACTTTGCCGGGCATCGAAAAAGCAAGCGCCCTAATTGCAGCTTACCAAAAAGATGACGGTATGCAGCGTGCTGCGGCAAAGGTGTTAGGCCGGCAGTTAATGCCATCAGGTAAATTACCGGTAACGGTAAATACCATTTTTGTGAATGGCAGCGGCATCGGTGCACCTAAACAAGCCTTATGAAAATTAGAATAGCCAGGCATACGCAGTGCCTGCAAAGCATTACTAATTTTTATGTTGATGTACTGGGTTTTAAAGTTTTAGGCCGGTTTAATGACCACAACGGTTACAACGGCATTTTTATCGGGCTAAAGCAGCACGACTGGCACCTCGAGTTTACCACTTCTGCCGAGATGCCCAACCATCAGCCAGACGACGATGACTTGCTGGTTTGGTATAGCGATAGCTTGCAGGAATATGATGAGATTAACCAACGATTTGCTCAATATACCTTATCACCGATAACTGCTAAAAATTCCTATTGGGCCGACAACGGCACCACTTATACCGACCCCGACGGCTTCAGAATAGTGATTGCCAAACCACCGGCCTATGCATCATTTTAAAGTTTCAACAATCATTATAACCCTTTAAGGTGTTATAGCGTGAATATTATTTAATTTGCAACTTTTAATTATTGCCGATGATACGCTTGTCTGTTAACGTTAATAAAATAGCTACGCTGCGCAACTCGCGCGGTGGTAACAACCCCGATTTGATACAGGTTGCCAAAGATTGCGAGCGTTTTGGCGCACAAGGAATCACGGTACACCCCCGCCCTGATGAACGCCATATACGTTATGATGATGTATATGCGCTAAAAGACATCGTAACTACTGAATTTAATATTGAAGGCAATTGCGAAGAGAAAAAATTTGTGGATTTAGTACTGGCCGTAAAGCCACACCAGGTAACTTTAGTACCGGATGCCCTTAACCAGCTAACCTCCAATCACGGCTGGGATACCATTACGCACAGGCGTTATTTGCAGGATATGGTAAAATGCTTCAAGGATGAAGGCATCAGGGTATCGCTGTTTGTTGACCCGTTGGTTGACATGGTAGAAGCTGCAGCCGAAACCGGAACCGACCGCATTGAACTATATACCGAAGCCTACGCCAGCCACTATCACCAGGGGGTGGAACTGGCTGCTGCTCCGTACATACAAGCGGCCGAAAAAGCAAATGAAGTAGGTCTGGGCCTTAACGCCGGGCACGACCTGGATTTGAAAAACTTGAAATACTTTGCCCAGCACGTGCCGGGATTACAAGAAGTAAGTATTGGCCATGCCCTGGTTTGTGATGCGCTGTATTACGGACTGGAAAACACCATCCAGATGTACTTGCAAAGGCTTGCCGTTTAACTTTTGATGATTTTATAATTACGGTATTCGCTTACCCGCCAGCCGGTCCAATCTTCAATTTTTTGCAGGATGCGCCGGCGCAGGGAGAGTTTCTTTTTAATAGCTACCGGGTCGAGTTCCAGCCGCCAGTTTTGTGCGCGAATGCGGCGTTGCA
>CAJYSL010000151.1 GCA_913777515.1 uncultured Mucilaginibacter sp. | reverse complement strand
GGGTGGGTTGCAAAACAGCTTTGGTATAATTGAAGTCAACTTGGGCCAGCTCCATCAAGCTGGATATGGTTAATTGCAGGTGCATGGCATCAGCAGAGATGGATTGCAATACCCGTTCATATTCCTGGCTGGTGCGGGGTTGCTCTAAGGCTACATCGGCCTCGCCCATAATGCTGGTAAGCGGTGTGCGTAACTCGTGCGATGCATTGGAAACAAAGCTTTGTTGCAGTTCGAACGCGTTCTCCAGGCGTTCGAGCAGACTGTTGAAGTTGCTAACCAGTTCGGCTATTTCATCTTTGTTTTTTTGTGGCGCAATACGCAGGTGCAAATTGCTGGAGCGTATCTGGGTAATCTGGGTAATGATGTTTTGTATAGGTGCCAGCATCTTTTTAGCAAACCACTGCCCCGCAAAAAACAGGATAGAGCTGAAGCACAAAAACAAAATCAGCGTAATTTTAGATAGCACGGCTATACGCGGCCAGAAGTTACGGTCGACGGCCGAAGCTAGAATGACGAAATTACCCTGGTTATCTTTTACATAACGGCCAACTACCTGCCGGTCGCCTTCTTCGTATTCAATAAAGCCATCTTTACGTACCTGCTCAATAATTTTATCACTCCAGATTAAGTTACTGGTGGTGTTAAAGGCAGCTTTGTTATTATCATTATATACCCGAATAACCTCGTTGGGCAGCCGCTCTAAATAACGTTGTTGCACCTGCACCAGCGAGTCGGCACCAATTTCATCAGCTTTTAGGTACAGTTGGGTGGCTACATTAATACGGTCGGCCAGGCGTTTGTTAAAATCGGCCTGCAAAAAATCAAACACGGCAAAAAACAGGGCTATCAGTACCAGCAGCAGTGCGCCGCAACTAATCAGGGTAAAGTATAGAGAAAGCCGTGTTTTTATTTTCATAAAGGGCTATTGCTGTTCTCTCAAAATATAACCCATACCAATCACCGTATTAATGAGCTTGGTATTAAAACCCTTTTGTATTTTATTACGCAGATAATTTACATACACATCAACCATGTTGGTACCGGTATCAAAGTGCAGTCCCCAAACTTTTTCGGTAATGTACTCGCGAGATAGCAGTTTGTTGGGGTTTCTCATAAACAGCTCGAGCAATACATACTCTTTAGCCGTTAGTGTTATTTTTTTACCTGCGCGCTCGGCCGTTTTATCCCAGGTATCCAATGTCAAATCACTAAAGGTAAGCAAGTGATTTGAGGTTTCGGTTAGGTTTCGGCGGCGCAGTAATGCTTCGATACGAGCAAGCAGTTCGTTAAAGTGGAACGGTTTAATGAGATAATCGTCCGCACCGGCATGCAAGCCGTTTACCTTATCATCAATAGTGCCCAGGGCGCTCAGCATTAATATAGGCACCTGCGCCTGCTTTTGCCTGATTTGCTTGCACAAATCAATACCGCTAATGAGCGGAAGCATCACGTCTAAAATAATAAGGTCGTAGGTTTGCTGCAGCACCTCGGTTAGTCCTGCTACGCCATCACGGGCAACGTCAACAGTAAACTGGTGCTCGTTTAAGCCTTTTTTTATGAAAGAGGAAACTTTGTCTTCGTCCTCAACTAACAGGATACGTGCCATGTTTTACCGTTATGTGCTTATATAGTTTGAATTAGCAAACTTAATCACAAAAATGATACATTAAAATCAAACCTGGTGGTTATTGCCTCTGGCTATGCTTTTTACGTAAAAAAAGGATGTTTGCTGTAGCCACATTGCCTTTATCATCGCTATTTTAGATGCATAAGTGGTAAGCACCTGCTTTATACATTGATTTTAAGATAGCCTGATTGCTATAATAGTTACCAACTAATTCGTTCAATAAAACAGATAGTCAGGTGATTTATTATTGATGATGAATTTAGTGAAACTTATATGATGAATGATTAAAGTTGTTATATAATAGCAATGCCCTGCAAGAAATACTTACAGGGCATTACATTATCAGGCAAAATAAAACTTTAACGTTTCCAACCGCCGCCTACAGAACGGTATAAGTTAATAGCGCCTATAAAAATATTCTTTTTGGTGTTAGCCAGTTCCAACTCAGCATCAAGCACGTTACGCTGGGCCGTGATTACCTCCAGGTAATTAGCGCGGCCAACCAGGTATAAATCATTGGCCACGGCTACAGCATTGTTCAGGGCCTGTACTTCCTGTTGCTTTTGGTTGTAGGCCTGGCTGTAATTTTCAATACTTTTCAGGCTGTTGAGTACTTCCTGGTAACTGGTTAAAACCGTTTTTTGGTAACCGTATAAAGCTTGCTTGCCTTGGGCGATGGTTCGGTTGTAATCAGCCTTAATCAGGTTGCGGCTAAAAATAGGGGTTGTTATATTGCTGAGCAGACCATAAGCCAATGAACCAGGATTGAAAAGCAACGAATTGCTGAAGGCATTAAAACCCACATAAGGCGACAGCGTAAGCGACGGGAAAAACGCAGCATGCACCGCTTTAATATCAGCGTTCATGGCCCGTAACTCAAACTCGGCTTCTTGTATGTCGGGCCGGTTCAACAGCAATTGTGATGGTACACCTGCCTTTAACACCGATGGAAGTTTAAGGGTATTGATTGAGGTATCGCGGCTGATGGTTTTAGGAAATCTGCCGGTTAAAAAGTTAAGCTGGTTTTCGGTTTCGGTTACCTGCTGTAAAATTTGATACTCCAAACCTTTGGTACGCTTTAATTGCGCCAAAAACTGCTGTACTGCCAATTCGGTGGCCCGACCACCTAACTTTTGCACCTTGATAATTTCCAGCGCATTATTTTGCAGTTCCAGGTTTTTGCGAACTACCCGCAGCTCGTTATCTAAAGCCAGTAAGGTATAGTAGGCTGTAGCAATTTGTGCCGTAAGCGAGGTGGCTACCATTTTATAACCACTCTGACTGGCTAAAAAGCGGTTGAAAGCTGCCTTTTTTCGATTACGCAGTTTGCCCCATAAGTCAACTTCCCAGGCGCTCCTGAAACCCAGAAAATAATCGGGCGTAGGGTTCGGAATCCGCTGGTCGCCGTTAATATTAGGCGATAGGTTGGTATCATAATTACCTACACCGTTCATGGTATAATCGCCGTATTTTTCAAGTCCTGCGTTAGCGTTTAAGGTAACAGCAGGCAATATGGCTATGCGGTTGTAACGCAGATTGGCGTTGGCCACTTCAATACGCTGTAAGGCTGATAGTATATCAGGATTAGCGTTTAAAGCGGTATCAATCAGGTTAACTAAATAACTATCAGTAAAAAAGCTTGATATAGGTAAGGTTGCCACGTTATTCGTGTCGGTTTTACCGGTATAAGAGCCTGGCATATCGGCGGGCGGAGCAACGGTTAAGGTTTTTAGCCGGCTGCAGGCGGTAGTGAAACACGCAAGCAGCAGGCTGTATAGAAATAATTTATATTTATACATGGATGTTATCAATTAATGGTAAGTGCTGAGTTCTTCTGTTTCCAGCACCGGTTCGGCTTCTTCTCTTTTCTGCTTGGGTTTGGTTAAACCGGAAAAGATGACATACAGTCCCGGAATCACGACCAAGCCCAGCAGCGTACCCAGTAGCATACCCCCGGCGGCAGCGGTACCGATAGAGCGATTACCCATAGCGCCTGCACCACTGGCTATACATAAAGGTACCAAACCGGCGATAAATGCAAACGAGGTCATCAAAATAGGGCGTAAACGGGATACGGCACCCTCGATGGCAGCCTGTAAAACCGTAGCGCCTTCGCGTTCGCGCTGCACGGCAAACTCCACAATCAGGATGGCGTTTTTACCCAGCAAGCCAATCAGCATCACCAGGGCCACCTGCGCATAAATATTGTTTTCGAGGCCGGTGATTTTTAAAAAGAAGAATGCCCCCAAAATACCTGTAGGCAACGATAAAATTACCGCCAACGGCAGTAACAAACTTTCGTATTGTGCAGCCAGTAACAGATACACAAACACCAGACAGATAATAAAAATATAAATGGCCTGGTTACCCGATAATATTTGCTCGCGCGTCATACCCGACCACTCGAACGAGTATCCTTTGGGTAATTTTTGGGCTGCAATGCGCTGAATAGCGGCAATGGCATCACCACTACTATAACCCGGCGCGGCATCACCATTAATCATGGCCGAGGTGTACATGTTATAACGGGTAAGCTGCTCCGGCCCGTAAACGCGCTCCATCCTGATGAAGGTAGAGAAAGGCACCATTTCGCCTTTGTTGTTCTTCACATAAAGCTGCAGTACATCCTCCGGCTTGGTCCTGAACTCGGGCGAGGCTTGTACCATCACTTTATACATCTGCCCAAACCGGATAAAGTTAGAGGCATAGTAACTACCCATCAATGTTTGCAGGGTAGACATCGCCTTATCAATCGTCACCCCCTTTTTGGCCGCCATGCGCTGGTCTACGCTGATGAGGTATTGCGGGAAGTTGGGGTCAAAACTCGAAAAGGTATTGTTAATCTCGGGCGATTCGTTAAGCGCTTTAATAAAGCCGTTAGATACTTCGGCCGTTTTTTGCAAATCGCCCGTTCCGCTTTTATCCAGCATCCGTATCTCAAAACCGCTGGAGTTACCAAAGCCCGGTACCGTAGGCGGCGGAAAAAATTGTATGGAGGCATCACCAATATTACGGGTGCGTTTTTGCAACTCCTCTATGATGTCATTTAAGGATTCCTTGCGCTCGTCCCAGCCTTTCAGGTTAATCATAGCCATACCATAAGAGGCACCGGCCACCTCGTTCACCAAACTGTAACCCGATAGGGTTGAAACCGACTCGATGGCCTTAATGCTTTTGGTTTGCCGTTGTATCTCGCTCAGTACAGCCTCGGTACGCTCTACGGTGGCACCTGCCGGGGTAGTTACGTTTACGTAAATCATGCCTTGGTCTTCGGTTGGAATAAAGCCGGTAGGCAGTATAGCGCTTAAACCCCAGGTGGCGGCAAAAAATACAGCCAATGCCACTAAAGTAACAACACGGCGACCGGCAATTTTACCAATAAAACCGGCATACTTATTTTGCACCGCATCGTACTTGTTATTAAAGCCTTTAAAAAAGCGGTCAACAAATCCTTTTTTAGCACCATGGTTTGGCTTAAGCATGATAGCACATAAAGCAGGGGTAAGTGTAACCGCATTAATACCCGAAATAACAATAGAGATTGCCATGGTTAATGAGAACTGCCGGTAAAATACCCCTACAGGTCCCGACATAAATGCTACCGGCACAAACACCGCCGACATCACCAAGGTGATAGCTACAATAGCCCCACTAATATCTTTCATGGCACTAATGGTGGCGTCCATCGGGCTTAGGTGTTCGTCGTGCATTTTTACGTGCACGGCCTCTACCACCACAATAGCATTATCTACCACAATACCGATGGCTAATACCAATGCAAACAGGGTAAGCAGGTTGATGGAGAAGCCCAGCATCTGCATAAAAAACAGCGAGCCTACCAATGCTACCGGTACGGCCAGTGCCGGGATAAGGGTGGAGCGAAAATCCTGCAAAAAGATATAGACCACAATAAATACCAGGATGAAGGCCTCAATCAGTGTACGTAGTACCTCGTGAATGGAAGCATCCAAAAAGCGGGATACGTCATAGTTTACATTGTAAGTCATGCCGCTTGGGAAAGAACTTTCTTTAAGTTCGGCCATCCGGGTTTTAATATTGTTGATTACCTCGCGGGCGTTGGAGCCGGGGCGCTGTTTAATCATGATGGAGGCTGATGGCCGGCCATCGGTTTTAGAAAGCATGCTATAGGTAAGCGAGCCAAACTCCACATCGGCCACCTCTTTTAATGTCAATATGGTTCCGGTTTCATCAGAGCGCAGCACAATATTTTCATATTGCTTAGGCTCAAAAAACTTGCCCGGATAGCGCAGTACATACTGCAGCATCTGGGGCGATTTATCAGAACTCTGACCTGTTTTACCCGGTGCAGCCTCTACGTTTTGGGCGCGGATGGCTTCAATCACATCATCGGTAGATACTTTGTAAGCCATCATGCGGTCGGGCTTTAACCATACCCGCATCGAGTATTCTTTGGCACCCATAATTTCGGCGCGGCCAACACCATCTATACGTTTCAGCTCCTGCAGTACATTAATATCGGTAAAGTTGTAGATGAATTTTTCATCCATCGCTTTATCGTCGCTCATAATGTTGAGGTACATCAGCATACTGTTTACTTCCTTTTCGGTAGTAACACCGGCCTTAATTACTTCTTCGGGCATCTCATCAATAATGGTAGCCACACGATTCTGCACGTTAACAGCCGCCTGGTCAGGGTCGGTACCTACGTTAAAGTAAATCTGAATAACAGTCAAACCATCATTACTACACACCGACGACATATAGGTCATGCCGGGTACGCCGTTAATGGCCCGCTCGAGCGGAGTAGCTACGGCTTTGGCACAAACCTCGGCGTTGGCACCGGTGTAATTAGCGGTTACCGTTACCGAGGGCGGTACAATATCTGGAAACTGAGTTACCGGCAAGGTAATTAATGCCAGCACCCCCAGTAAAGTTATAATTACGGATATAACAAGCGACAGGATAGGCCGCTTTATAAAAACATTGAACATAAGATTTTCAATTGTTTGTTATCAAACAATGACCGCCTTGCTCATTAAAGCACGGCAAGGCAGCATTAAAGAAAAATGCGGACTATTTTATTTGGCAGCCAATACCGGGGCGCTTTTAAGCAGGTTAGGCTTAATCACCATACCATCGCGGGCGTTTTGCGCACCCTCAAACAGTACTTTGTCGCCGGCTTTGATGCCCTCTTTTACCACATAATACTGCGAAAAGCGGGTAAGCGGTGTAAAGGCCGTCATGTGCAGCTTATTATCCGGGCCAACCAGGTACACGTAGCTTTTGTCTTGAACCTCGAAAACAGATTTTTGCGGAATCATCACCGCATCATCCATCTCCGAAGTAATGTACACCTTGCCGCTGGCACCATGGCGGAGCAGCTTGTGTGGGTTAGGGAACTTTGCTCGCAGGGCTATAGAACCGGTAGTTTGCTCAATTTCACCCTCAATAGTTTCGATGGTGCCGGTATGTGTATAACTGCTGCCGTCGGAGAGTTTGAGTTTAACCTCATTGCTGCTCCCGGTGTCGCCATTGTTGATGCTGCGCTGATATTTAAGATATTCGTTTTCAGGAAAACTGAAATAAGCGTAGATAGAACTAATATCTGATATACTGGTTAGCAAGGTGCCTTCCTCAATCAAACTACCAGCCTTGAGCGGAATACGGTCAATAATGCCGTCAAACGGTGCACGTATTACGGTATAAGCAATATGGTTTTGCGCACTTTGCACGCTGGTGCGTGCTTCGGCAATGGTGGCCTGGTCGGCTTTTAATTTAGATTCGGCTACTTTAAGTTCCGATTCAGAAATTACTTTTTTATTAACCAGCATTTTTACCCGGTCAACTTCCAGGTGGGTAGCTACGGCATCCGCTTCGGCATTGCTTAGGGCAGCTTTAGCACGCGATAGGGCCACGCGATATTCTTCGTCGTTCAGCTTAAACAATACCTGGCCTTTGCGCACCGGTTTGCCCTCGTCTACATAAATATGTTCTAAAAAGCCTTTTAGCCGCGACCTTATTTCAACGTTTTTCAGGGCTTGTATATCGGCTACGTATGAGGTTTGTAATACCGTGTCTTTGGTTTTAACGGTTAATACAGGTAGTTCCAGGGTGTCTTGTGTTGTGTTTTCCTGGTTTTTTTTTGATGAGCAACTGGCCATAAAAATAGCAGCAGCCAGTAGCAGTAAGCTATGCCCACACTTAAGTTTAATCATGATTATCTTATGTTCTTGAATGAAGTTTTAACAAATGCCCGTAAGGCAACAGGGTATAAAGCCATTAAGCCCATACCGATGGAAAACAGTAAAAAAGAATTAAGAATTAAAAAGGACTAAGCCGGAACAGGAAGTTGTAGTAGGCCGGGCGCAGGGCTACACCAATAGTGTAATTGCTTACAGTATGAGCTACCGCACGTTTAAACTGCTGAAATTGTAACCTAAAATCAGGTGTTGGTACAAAAACGTTATCGTTTGAGCAGCTTCGGCGCACATAACGGCGTTGGTATTTAATGCTATGCGCTTTACCTGGCGCGTTGTCGTCGGCATCAGTTATGGCCGCCGTAATATAATCAACCCAAGTGTTGGTATGAAAACAGGAATTATCATCCGAACTGGCATCCGTATGTACGTTGCCAAACAAGTCGGTCGGGCTGCTCGCAGTTGAATAGGTAACTGCATTGATTAGCCAAAGCGACAGGAAGATATGTATCCACTTTTTCATTCGCTGTTGCAAAATTAATAAACATTGAGCTTAGTTGTCAATGTTTTAATAATAAAGACATCTTTATATCAACAACGTTGCTTAACGGATAACATTATAAAAAAAATGAAATAGATGTTGTGCTTGGTGATGATGCTCAATAAGAAACAGGTGCCGGCTGGTTGGCTCTTAAATTAACCACCGTACGGTTAATGTAAGGATACAAGGCAATAAGTAAAATAACCGCGAGGATAAGCCAGCTGATGAGTTGATAGTAATCCATGGCATAACGCATTTGTGCCTGGGCGTGTACCGAGCGCGACAATAAACCGTTGGCCAGTTTGCCGGCCTGGTCGGGCGCCATGCCCCGGCTAATGAGCAGCTGCCGGTAGCCGTTGAGCTTTTGGGTAACCGTTGGATTAAGGTCGGTAACCGCATGCTGAAAGCGGGTAAAATGCTCGCTTTGCCGCGAAAGCGAAAAGTAATTAATAAGCGCAATACTGGTGCAAAAACCCGTAAACCTGAAAAATACCCCCGTTGCCGACGCAGCCCCGCCCAACTGCGGTGGTACCGACGACACCATGAACACAATAATGGGTGTCATCAACAAACCGGCACCTACACCCTGAATAAACAGCGGCACAATAAAGGCTGAGGGGTTAGCCTGCGTGCTGAACAAAAAGTACATCCACACGTGGAAGAGCAGCAAAAATGCAAAACCTGACATCCATACAAAACGCATGGGCGTGTGCATAACAATTAATCTTGAGGATACTATTACACTTAAAATGATGCCTGCCATATTGATGAGCAGCATGTAGGCAACATGTGTAGGGTCCATACCCAAAACCGAAGCAAAGTAACCCGACGTTACATTGAATGCCCCACGGCAGATATACAGGATAAAAATCAACAATGCCCCCATCCGGTAATTGTGATAGCTAAACACTTTTAAGCTGAGGTAAGCCCGCTTTAATTTAGCCTGCCGCAATACATGTGTGCCCAGCAAAACAACAATGGCAATTACGCTGACCAGTATGCGGCTATCCTGCAGCCAGTAATATTGCTGACCGTAAACTAATACATAACCGATTAAGCATAGCGCTAAGGCATATATAATAAAACTCGCCCAATCTACCTGGTAAAGTGGAAGTTTGCGGTTTAGCCTTACATCATTCATCAACAAAAACAGTAGGAGGGTACCGGGCAGGTACAAGAAGATGATAGCCTTATATAAGATGTTAAAATCGAAAGCATCAATAATAGGCGCTGTAACCAGGGTGGTAAATGGCGCTATGCAGAGCAAAATGCAGTAAAAAACAGAGTAACCAATCTCGCGGGCGCGCTCACTGCTGAGGCGGTTAAATATTAACGTGATGCATATACTGGTGGTGGCGCAGTTAGCCATCCCCTGCAAAAAACGGAAAACAAACAGCAGGTGCAGATTTTGAGTTTGATAACAGATATACGATGTTAAAATCTGTACCACGGTAGCTATTACCAAATATTGACGGACGGCAATGAAGCTGAAAAATCTCCGCTCCAAGGCAAAAAAACTGGCTACTGCTGCATAAAACACCACCATGGAGTATTGCACATCGGCAGGCTCGATGCCGTAATAGCCGGCCGCTGCGCTGCCGTTGGCGGTTGATAGCCCAAACAAGCCCATCGATGGTAATATCACTAAAAATATAACCGACCGGATAAGCCACTCTGGCGCCCAAGATTTAAATACCGTAACCGGATGATTGCTCATGTTTGATAATCTTAATTTTTTTTCACCAGTACGTTGGTGTTCATGCCTGCTCGTAAAGGGGCAATAACATTGGCACTGTCAACAAGCGCGATGCGCACCGGCACACGCTGTACAATTTTTACAAAGTTTCCCGTAGAGTTATCGGGCGGAAGCAGCGAGAAGCTGGACCCGGTTGCCGGCGATAAAGAAACAATGCGCCCCCTGAATTTTTGTCCCGGAAAAGCATCGGCTTCTATTTCGGCAGTTTCGCCTACGTGCATGTGGCGTAACTGAGTTTCTTTAAAATTGGCAATCACCCATTTGCCGGCTTCCTGGTCAACAATGTAAGCCAGTGTTTGTCCGGCTTGTATCAATTGTCCGTTTTGTATTGTGCGGCGACCCATTTTACCCTGGTAAGGCGCACGGATAATGGTATAACCTACATCAAGCTTGTTACGGTTTACAATGGCTTCGCGCCGTTTAATTTCGGCTTCTAAAACCGCCCGCTGTACCCGGGTGTCGTT
Organism: uncultured Mucilaginibacter sp.; assembly: GCA_913777515.1. Classification (GTDB taxonomy): domain Bacteria; phylum Bacteroidota; class Bacteroidia; order Sphingobacteriales; family Sphingobacteriaceae; genus Mucilaginibacter. Next base: position 10,684 of record CAJYSL010000151.1, on the reverse strand, counting down.
AACTTTAGAAAGCGAAGTCTGGTAAGTCTCCACCGCCGATTGATAATCAGATTGTGCCACCTGCAAGGCCGCCTGTACATTTTCGAGTTGCTGCTGCGTGGCCGATTCTACATCGTACAACTTTTTATAACGGGCGTACTCTTGCTGCTGATGCCATAACCGGGCTTTAGCCGCGGCTATTTGCGACTGGTTAACCTGTGAGCTTTGAGCCGTGGTTTGTATGTTACTGCTCAGGGCCTGCTGTTGCGCACGGGCATTGGCCAATGCAGCTTCAGCCTCTTGTTGCTGCAACTGGTACTCGCTGTTATCAATGATAATCAGTGTATCGCCTTTTTTCACGTCCTGGTTTTCTTCGTAACGTATTTCGCGGATGTAGCCGCTTACCCTAGAGGTAACGGGGTTAATATATTCCTGTACCTGCGCGTCATTCGTTTCTTCGTAACGATAAAGGCTGTACAAAGATATGCCTCCCCAGATGAGCAAGGCAATCAGGATGATTCCTGCTATCCAGGCCGTAACGCGGGTAATCAGTTTATCTGTCGGGGTGTATGTATTAGCGGTGCTCATGATTAAAGATTGCCTATAGCTTTTTGTAATTGGTAGTACTGTAGTTGTGCTGCAATTTTGGCGGCGGCGAGGTCGAACCGGGTTTGCAGTAATTGAGTATTGGCCTCCAAAAGGTCGGTAACCAGCGATAGCTGATTAAAATACGTGTTATTTACAATGCGGGAGTTTTCGGTGGCTTGCTGTATGTTGGTTTGGGCCACGCTGATTCGGTTCAACGCTTCCTTATAGCGCAGATACGCCTCGTTCACCTGTTGCCGTATCATATCCTGCGTGTCCTCATGCTCCAGTTCCTGACGTTTAAACTCCAGTTCGGAGGCTTTGACTTTGTGCTTGTTATGGTAAAATGCCGATACAGAAAATGATGCCCGTATACCTGCCATCCCCAGTCCGTACAATACAGGGCCATAAGGGTAAAACTGTATTTGCGGATAGGAGTAGGCATAGTTACCAAACAAACCCACTTTGGGCGCTACATTGGCCTTTACATCTTTAAGCTGTAGCCGGCGCAGGTTAGTTTCCTGTTCCGATATCTTTCCCTGGTATGAGTGGCTCAAAGCCTCGGCCACATAATCGTCATAGTTTTTTAAAGAGGTAGAGTCGATGCCTGCTGCCTGCCCGACCGGGTTTATTTTTAGGTCATCAGGCTCGCCCATTAAAATGTCCAGCTTTTGGTTGGCAATGGCTAAATCATTTTCAATTTGGGTTAAGGCCAGCCGCTGGCGCGATAACTGCAATTCGGCACGCAATAAATCACTTTTTAACACCACCCCGTTTTTTTGCAACTGCCGGATGCGTGCCAGCTGTTTTTCCTGCTCGGCAATGTTATTGAGCATCAGTTGCCTGAATATTTGGCTGCGCTGTAAATCTAAAAAGTAAGCTGCTGCCCGTAATTTAATTTCGGCGACGGTCAGGTTTTTTTGTTCTGTACGTATCTGATGTTCCGTTTTTTCTTCGGCAATTTTTAAACTGGTTTTATTGCCGTTATATAAGTTAAAATATGCATCGCCACCAACGCGGTAAAAGTTATGCAGCACTGGAAACTGCGATGGCGTACTAAACAGCCCGTTTTCATATAATGGCATGTTGCTCACCCTGGCATATTCGCCGGTGGCATTTATTTCAGGCAAGCGCTCGGCTTTGGCATTTTTAATATCTTCTTCGCTGCTTTGTACATGCAGTTGCTGCATTTGTATACTTTTATTATAAAGCTCGGCTTTACCCCATATCTCGTTCAGCGTTAGGTTGGTAGCTCCTGTTATTTGAGGTTGCATTTGGGCAAACGCGGTACTGCAGCCCAGTATAAAGCCGGTTAAAAAGCTGATATATTTTACTAAATAACCCATCATCATTTGATTGAATGTGCAAAGTTACCAGTCTAAAAGATTCTTGATTTTATGTAAATTGCCGAAAATTTGATGATTCCGGCCAGCGGTATATGGAGCTTTTAACTACCGAGCAGTATCTGCGACAAATTAATGAGCAACCCGAATCGGTATATGTTCTGCACGAAAAATCAGAACGCCGGTTCCCGGTGCATCAGCATAATAAAGGGCAAATTACCTATGTAGAAGGTGGTATTGCCTATGTGCATATTGGCGCAAATACCTACGTCATTCCGGCCCGCCATTATATCTGGATACCTGCCGGCACTGACCATTTTATCCAGGCAGGGCACACGGCCACTGCTATCCGCAGCGTGTACTTTTATACGTACGATGACTACCTGAATGATTTTTATACCCAAATGGGTATTTACCCGGTTACCAATCTGCTGCACGAAATGATGCTGTATGCCGGGCAATGGCGTGGCTTTATAAAACCGGGCAGCACAGCGTTTACCTTTTTACAGGCACTTAAAAACATCTTGCCCAACTTAGGTGCGCAGCATTTGCCCATAGTTTTGCCCACTACCCAAAACGAGCGGCTGAGGCCGGTGCTCAAATATCTGAGTGTACATTTTGCCTCGCCTTTAACCCTGCATTCGGTAAGCGAAAAGTTTGGCTTAAGCGAGCGCACTTTATCCAGGTTGTTTCAATCGGTATTGAGCATTTCGTTTTTACAGTATTTGAAACAACTGCGTATGGTACGCGCGGTGGAGATGATGCTGCAAACCCGTTTAACGTTTAGCCAGATTGCTTATGCTACAGGTTATAATAGTTTGTCGGCTTTTAGTAATACCTTTTATCAAACCACTCTCACACGGCCGTCTGATTTTGCAGCTACCATACGATAAATTATGCCTAAAAAGCTCTATTTATTAATAAGTTATTAAGATTTAAACAGATTATGTGTGCTAATTGGTGTTTTGTTAATTAACTTATAAGTTTGTTAGCCGCCTTATCTTATACATGGGTATAAACCAGCAAGTAAACTTACTGTTAGCATTAAATTTTATAAAACGTATGGCCATTTTAATAGTAGAAGACGAACCAAGTGTTGCATCAGTAATTAAACGCGGACTGGCTGATTATGGCTTTGAGGCCACCATTGCCCCCAACGGGTTTTCGGGTTTGCAATTGGCAGGCGAGCGCACTTATGAATTAATTATTCTGGATGTAATGCTGCCCGACCTGGATGGCGTGCAGGTGTGCAGGCAAATCAGGCAGCAAAATGCCAATGTGCCTATACTGATGCTCACCGCGCTCGACTCGACCGAAAACGTGGTAAATGGCTTAGACAGCGGTGCCGACGATTATATGGCCAAGCCATTTAAGATGATGGAGCTGGCTGCCCGGGTGAGGTCTCTGCTGCGCCGCCGCGGTACTGAGGCTAATGCCAATACTATTTACAAAATTGCCGGCATTGAGTTAGATACCGACGCCAAAGTAGCTACCAATAACCATGTGCCTTTGGTGTTAACGCCTACCGAATACCGTTTGCTCGAGTATTTTATCAAAAACCAGAAAAAGGTTTTAACCCGCATTCAGATTTTAGAGAATGTTTGGGATATTGATTTTAACTTAGGCACCAACGTGGTTGATGTATATGTAAACTACCTGCGTAAAAAGCTGGACAAGGATAACCCCAATAAACTGATACATACCATTTTTGGTATGGGCTACATGATGAAGGATGTAGAAGAAAATGAAAATTCAAAATAAGATAACGCTGCTGTTCCTGGTACTGTCTACCGGGATATTGGTGCTGCTTAATGCCTTTATCTTCTATTTTGAATACCGGTTTAATTACGAAGACTTTTTTAAACGCCTCGAAACCCGGGTAAATATTATGTCGCGGGTGCGTTTGTACCCCGACGCCGAAAGCCGGGCCTATGAGGAAGTGCGCAACCGTTACCTCGAAAGGCTTGACCACGAAAAGGAGCAGTTATTACAGGCTGATGCTAAAGGTCGTTTTAACAATGAAGGATTACCTGAGGCTTTTTTGAAAGAAATAATTCGCAATGGAGCGGCCCGCCATCGAAGCAAGAGTCAGTTTTTTGCCGGTAAACTGGTGGCACAGGGCAATAACAAATTCATTGTTGTCGTATCGGCCTCTAACCCCTATGGCTTACGCGAAATTAATGAACTGCGGCGGATATTGTTACTGGGTTTCATCGGCGCTATCCTGGTGGCATTTGTGGTTGGCAAGGTGTTTTCATACTACACCTTTATGCCCGTGCGTAAACTCACTGAAGAAGTAAACCTGATTACATCAGACAACCTGCACTCGCGTTTAGAAACTACCAAAAGCAAAGATGAAATTGCCGAGCTGATACGCACTTTTAACAGCATGATTAACCGGCTGGAAACTGCTTTTACTACGCAAACCAACTTTGTAAGCAACGCCTCGCACGAGTTGCGCACGCCCTTAACCATTATTAATGGCGAGGTTGAGTTGGCCCTTAACCAACCCGACCCGACCGGCAAGCAGCATGAGGTTTTACAAACCATCCGTACCGAAACAGATAAACTGATACTGATTATTAACAATCTGCTGTTACTGGCCCAATCAGGCTTTGATGGCAAAAAACAAAACTGGCAAAAGGTACGGATGGACGAACTGCTTTGGCTGGCCATTGCATCGAGCAAAAAAATATACCCGGACAGTAACGCTGAGGTAGACCACCTGAACTTGCCTGATAACGAACAGTTGCTGTATGTAATGGGTAACGATAACCTGTTACGCCTAGCCATTACCAACATTATTACTAACGCCTGTAAGTACTCTAAAAATAAACTGGTAACCATCCGGCTCGCGGCTCAAGACAACCAGTTAATTATTGACGTAACCGACCAGGGTATTGGTATACCCGAGGAGGATTTGAAACACATCTTTGAGCCTTTTTTCAGAGCATCCAACACATACGCCTACGAGGGGCATGGGGTAGGCCTGGCCTTAACCAACAATATTATACGCCAGCACAACGGCAGTATCCACATCCGGTCGGAAGTAGGTGTGGGCACTACTGTGCAAGTTATACTGCCTATTGCAGAGCCGGCGTAAGTTCTAACCACATTTTAACAAATTATTTAATAGTTGCTAATAAGTAAAACCCACCTTGCATTACAGGTTTTGCCGAATCAACTTGTTTGGCATAAATAAACAAGTTGATTCAGCACCTGCCCATTACCATGGCAGGTAAGCGGTTGCCTGCTTTTATCCCGTAACTACGGGCTCATGAGGCCATGTTTTATACACTGTAGTTTTGTTTAGTGTTTGTTTTTTAAGAGTGAAGCCGCAACGTGCAATACGAAGCGGCTTCTTAATTTTTATAGATTTGCGATATTGTCTGGACTAACTCAATTCTTCATCATCACCGCACTATCATTTACCTCAAACGTATGCTTCTTCAGTAAATTAATTATCTCTGCACCGGCGAGCAATACCGGGCCGTAGCCATGGGCGGCATACACATTTACCGGGCGGTAATAGTAAAATGCCGGGTCGAAGGCCATGCCCGTGCCTACGCAGGTGCCTTCCACCTGTCCCTGACTGTTCACTTTGGTGGCTACGGCATTCCAGGCCAGCAAAGTAGCCGGGCCGAACGCTTTACCGTTGAGCCAGCCTTGGTTAATGCCACGGGCAAAGCAATAGGCATAACTTGCCGTGGCCGAAGTTTCGAGATAACTATCGTTACGGTCCAGCAATTGATGCCAAAAGCCCTGGCTTGATTGGTAAGCGGCCAGTCCTTTGGCCAATGCCTGATATTGCTGTAAAACGGCTTTGCGACCGGGGTGTTGCCCGGGCAGTACATCCAGTAACTCAGTCATGGCCATCAGGGCCCAGCCATTGGCGCGGCCCCAGTGAAACTGCGGATGCACATCCATCTCCTCCACCCAGCCGTGCATGTAAACGCCTTTTTCGCGGTTAAACATGCGGGCGCTAAACTGTAATACCTGTTTTACGGCATCATCATAATATTTATTGTCGCTGGTAAGCTTACCCATTTGTGCCAGCGCCGGTACACTCATAAAAAGGTCGTCCAGCCAAAGGGTATTTTTTTGCGGACGATTACGTGCCAGCGTACCATCCGCCAAACGTTGTTGCTTAGTGCTGATAAAATTGATAAAGTTATCAGCCATGGGCCGCATATTGGGCGATGAGTTGCCTAAACGTATGGTTTTAATCGTAGCGGCACATAGTGCACCGGCATCATCCAAAGCGCCGGGGTACAGTACCGGATGCAAAGGGCTACGGCGCTCAGGTGTTTTAGCCTCTAGCTTTTTAAACATCGGTGCTGCATCTGCCAAAAAGTTTAAACGGGTTTGCGTATAGTTGGTATAGCGGTCATCGCCGGTAGCCTGCCCGGCCAGTAACATGCCGGCATAGGTTACACCCCACTCGTAACTAGTTAATCTGAAATCGCCAGGCTTGAAAATGGTACTGGTGTCAATAGCATTTAACGCAACAGGCGCACCGGTTTTGCGGTTCACAAATTGTGCCGGGGTGCCTTTATCCAAGTAATCCAGTATACGGTCGAGTGTTTGCTTTACCTGGGCCGGGTTGGTGATATCATAAGGCACCGGGTAATTTACCCTCATAGCATGCAGGGGCGTAACTACGTCATTCACCTTTTGGCTAAAAGATAAATGGCTGGTTAATAATCCGCAACAAAGCAGCAACCCGGTTTTTGTGGTTTTCATATGCAAATATTCAGTTGATTACCATAGTCCGTTTGGCCGGCAGTGGTAAGGGGTTATCTTTATTGGTTACGGGTACTTATATTTAAGCCCTGGCAAATTAAGGTCAAAATAGTAATAACTGTAAACATTATACAGACAGTGTAGGATAGTTAAACCATCGGTTGGATAACTAATCTGATTACATTTGACGGTTAGCCCATACTATTTTAACCAATTATAAATGAGAAAAAGTTTTTACCTGATTTTACTATTGCTGTTGTCTGCCCAGGTTTTTGCGCAAAAGGAAACTAAAGAAGTTTATCTGTTTTGTTATTTTAAAGGCAGCAGCAGCGATGGTTTGCACCTCGCCGCCTGTACCGACGGCCTGAAATGGGAAGCCCTGAAAGGCGACAGTTCTTTCCTGAAACCCATGGTAGCCAAAGACCGCCTCATGCGCGACCCTTGCATCATCAGGGGAGCCGATGGCTTATTTCATATGGTATGGACGGTAAGCTGGGCCGATAAGGGCATTGGCTACGCCAGTTCAAAAGATTTAATCCATTGGTCGGAGCAGCAGTTTTTGCCGGTAATGGCCGCCGAAAAAGGAGCACGCAATACTTGGGCACCCGAAATCACTTATGATGCCAAAACCAAACAGTATATGATTTACTGGGCCAGCACCATCACCGGCCGTTATCCTGCGGCAGACTCCACTGCCGAAGCCGGGTACAATCATCGCCTGTATTACACCCTCACTAAAGATTTTAAAAACTTTACAGATACCAAATTACTGTACGACCCAGGCTTTAATGCCATTGATGCTACAATACTGCCCTACGGCAAACGGTTCATCATGTTTTTTAAAGACGAGACTTTAAAGCCAGTACAAAAGAATATTAAGATTGCCTATGCCGACCAGTTGACCGGCCCATACAAGCAGGAGGGCACCCACATTACCGGCGATTACTGGGCCGAGGGGCCAACAGCGATGCAGATAGGCAACAAATGGTTTTTGTATTTTGATAAATACCGCGACCATAAATACGGTGTACTCACCTCAACCGATTTAAAAAACTGGACCGACGTATCTGACCAGGTGCAATTACCTCGGGGCATCCGCCATGGCAGCGTGTTTAAGATAACCACTGCCGAGTACGAAAAATTAAAAGTCGCTAAATAATACATAATGTGCCGGAAGGATGGCCAGTAGTTTCCGGCATCTGATACATAATCCAAAGTAGCATGATGGCAAAGCCCTATCAAATATTATTATTGTTGATTGCTGTGTTAGCGCTTGGCAACGGAGCCTACGCGCAAAATAGCCGACAGGGTAAACCTGCACCTAAACCATTGTTTCGCGACCCGGTATATGATGGCGCTGCCGACCCGGTAGTTATCTGGAATAAAGCCAAAAAGAGATGGTTTATGTTTTATACTAACCGTCGGGCTAAAGACACTACCGGAGGCGTAGCCTGGGTACACGGTACCCGCATTGGCATAGCCGAATCTAAAGATGGCGCCAGTTGGAAATATGTTGATACGGCCGATATCCAATACCGCCCAACTGCAGGCTATACCCATTGGGCGCCCGAGATTGTAGAGCATAATGGGCTTTATCATATGTACCTCACTTATGTGCCCGGCATATTTACGGATTGGAATCATCCGCGCAACATCCTCCATTTAACCAGCAAAAATTTGTTAAACTGGAAATATGAGTCTACACTTAAACTGGCGTCTGAAAAAGTGATTGATGTCTGTGTGTATCGTATGCCTGACGGCACCTGGCGTATGTGGTATAACAACGAGCGCGACCATAAATCTATTTACTACGCCGGCAGTAAAGATTTGTACACCTGGACAGACGGTAAAAAAGCCGTTTATGACCAAAGCGGCGAAGGACCCAAGGTTTTCGACTGGAAAGGCAAGCACTGGATGATTACCGATGTATGGCGTGGTTTGGCCATTTACAGCTCTGACGATTTGCAGAACTGGACCCGTCAGCAAGGTAATATTTTACAGGCACCCGGTACAGGCACGGATGATGGCGTAATAGGCGGCCATGCCGATATAGTGGTCAACAACGACCGGGCATACATTTTTTACTTCACTCATCCCGGCCGCACAACGCCGCCTGCGGCCAGTTTGTACAACCGTCAGCGCAGTAGTATACAAGTGGCCGAATTGCACTATGAAGATGGTAAAATTACCTGCGACCGCAATGCACCCACATATATTAGCTTAAAAGTCCCGGCAAATGGTCGCTAAATGAAAACATTGTATCAATGCTGTTATAAAAGTCGTTTTGTTAAGGGCTTGTTGCTTTTAACAGGATGGAACAGGATACGCTTTCATCCTGCAAAAAATAAATTTGACGAACAGTAAACCACCAGTCTGCACCGTTGCAGTTATAAACCGCTGTTTCTAAAATTTATAGATGAAGATGAGGCTACATTCTGTAAAATGCATTGCCATATCATTAGCTGCCGTAGCTTCTGTTTGGGGCACTAGTGCCCATGCTCAAAATAAGCAAACCAGTTACAAGTTTGATTTTGGCAGCGGTAAACCTAAAGCCGGCTTTATACCAGTAGCCGCCTCAAAAACATATACCGGCAATTACGGGTTCGATTTTGGCACTTCGGCTCAGTCGGTTACCCGCAGCGGTAAAACAAGCGGTTTTATCACCAGCGATAAGCCTTTCTATTTTTCGGTCGCCGTGCCCGAGGGGAATTATAAAGTAACCCTTACCCTGGGCGACCCGCAGGGCACCAGCCAAACCATGGTAAAAGCCGAATCGCGCCGATTGATGCTCGAAAGCATCGATACCCAGCCTAACGAAATAAAAAAAGTAAGTTTTGTGGTTAATGTCCGGATGCCCGAAATCAGTACCGGTGGGCAGGTTAAACTTAAACCGCGCGAGGTGGGCAAACTGGATTGGGACGACCGCCTCACCCTCGAATTTACCGGTGCAAAGCCGTGCATTGATGCCATGGAGGTTGAAAAGGTAGACGACCAGATTACCGTTTACCTGGCCGGTAACTCTACCGTGGTAGACCAGGACGACGAGCCATGGGCTGCCTGGGGGCAAATGATACCGCGCTTTTTTAAACCGGGCGTAGCCATTGCCAATCATGCCGAATCGGGCTTAACGCTGGGCAGTTTTATGGGCAGCAACCGTTTAGACAAAGTGATGAGTTTGATTAAGCCTGGCGATTACCTGTTTATTGAGTTTGGCCATAACGACCAGAAAGAAAAAGGACCTAATGATGGTGCCTATAAATCATACACCGAGCGACTAAAGCTTTTTGTAAGCCGTGCCCGCGAGCATAAGGCCATCCCGGTTATTGTTACCTCTACCGCCCGCCGCTCTTTTGATGAAAACGGCAAAACCGTAAATACCTTGGGCGATTACCCGGATGCAGCCCGCAAGGTAGCCCAGGAAGAAAATGTACCTCTGATTGACCTCAACAAAATGGTTACCCGGTTTTATGACGCGCTGGGCGTAGAAAACTCCAAAAAGGCACTGGTGCATTACCCGGCCAATACCTTTCCGGGACAGACTAAAGCTTTAGAAGACAATACCCACTTTAACCCCTACGGTGCCTACGAGTTGGCCAAGTGTATTGTGGAGGGTATTAAAGCCAATAATTTAGGTATTAAAAAATACCTGGTTGATACCAAGCCTTTCGACCCATCGCACCCAGACCCTGTCGAAAGCTTTAACTGGCCAATGAGCCCTAAAAACTCCACCATTAAACCCGACGGTAATTAAACCAGGCAAACCAACCCGATATGAAGAAGAGAATATTGCCCTTACTGTTTGCATTAAGTTGCTGCAGCCTGTTGCAGGCCCAGCCGGTATTGGTTACCGGCTCACAAAAACCCATGCCGGTAAACGAATGGATTGATAAAGACACCGGCCATAAAGTGATGCGCTTAGTGAACCGGCCGGGCGGCAATACCAGCTTTTATTTTAACAATAACTGCTTTGTGCCGCAACTTGGTACTGAGGGCGATTTAATGGTATTTTCAGGAAGTACGCCGAGGGGCAGGCA
>CAJYSL010000150.1 GCA_913777515.1 uncultured Mucilaginibacter sp. | reverse complement strand
ATTGTTCGTCAATCTATCCTCACATTGTTATAAAAATTGTTTGCAAAGCCCTGTAAAAGTTAAATTTGCCTGTAAATCAAAATTAACTCTTTGGACAGGATAGTTACTATTGGAACCCGTGGCAGTGAACTGGCACTATGGCAAGCCAACTTTGTAAAAGATAGCTTAGCCGCTGTTGGCGTTACTGCTCAGCTAAAAATAATAAAAACACAGGGCGACCGTATTCTTAACCTTAGCTTGGATAAGCTGGAAGGTAAAGGCTTTTTTACTAAAGAGCTGGAAGAAGAATTAATGGCAGGAACTATAGATATTGCAGTGCATTCGCACAAAGACCTGCCTACAGAGCATCCGCCGGGACTCATCATCGCAGCAGTTTCAGAACGGGAAGACCCGGCTGAACTGTTGCTGATTTTGAAGGACTGTGTGGATGTTCATCAAAAGTTATCAGTAAAGTTTGGCGGCCTGGTAGGTACATCTTCTAACCGTCGTAAAGCGCAATTACGTGCCTTGCGCCCCGACCTGGAAATGGACGATTTGCGGGGCAACGTACCTACCCGTATTGGTAAACTCCGCAGCGAAAATTATCACGCCATTATGCTGGCTAAAGCCGGTGTAAAGCGCCTGGGTATTGATTTAAGCGAGTTTCATGTGGAGGAATTAACGCCTACCGAATTTGTACCTGCGCCAGCCCAAGGTGCACTGGCTATACAAATTCGCGAAAAAGATGCGGAGTTATATCAGATTTTACAGCAATTGCATCACCCAGAAGTCGCCGAGGCATTGGCTATTGAGCGTAGCGTGTTAAAGCAATTTGGTGGTGGCTGCCACATGCCATTGGGCTGTTATTGCCGCAAGCACGAGGGCGTTTACCAGGTTTTTACCTCTAAAGCCGACACCGAGGATGATTTGCCCGACCGCATGTTTATTACCTCGCCAACTACTGAGGGCTTGGTTGAAAAAATCATTGCGAAGTTTGACAAAAAACGCAAACTGGCTGATAAGGTATTTATATCGCGCGAGCTGCCCGCATCAAGCTATTTCAGGCGGGTGCTTGAAAAACATGGTACTAAAGTAGAGGCCCGTTCACTGATACGCACTGTACCGGTGATGACCATATTGAACCCGTATATTCTGCAAAATATTGACTGGGTGTTTTTTACCAGTAAAAATGCAGTAGAATACTTTTTTCAATTAAAACCGCATTTCCCTCGTCCGGTAAAATTTGGGGTGATGGGTAGCGGTTCCGAGGATATGCTACGCCGTAACGGTTACTTTGCCGATTATGTGGGCGATAGTGTAGATACGCAGGAAGTAGCTGAGGACTTTGCCCAAATAGCCAATGGTACTACCGTGTTGTTCCCGGGTGCCGAAAACCCGATGCGCAGTATTCATAAGGCATTATCTGCCGAAACGAAGGTAATTGACCTTCCGGTTTACGAAACCATGATTGAGGAGCAGGTAGACGGTACTTCAGCAGATATCCTGGTGTTTACCAGTCCGTCTAACGCTGAAGCTTATTTTGCTGATAACTTATTAGAGAACCACCAGCGGGTGATTGCCATTGGCAAATCAACCGGTAAAAAACTCGAAGAACTAAACATCAACCACACCCTACCATTCTCGCCTGACGAGGTTGGATTGGCTGAGGCCGTGTTTGGATTATAGAGGCCCCACCCAAACCCTCCCCGGAAGGGAGGGCTTTGAATTGCAAGGGGATAAATATTGTTTACTATTTAAATAAAAAGTCCTCCCTACCGGGGAGGATTTAGGAGGGGCATAATGTTACAAAGACCCAGAAGAAACAGGAAAAGTGAAGTGATTAGGCAAATGGTGCAGGAAACTTATGTGAGTGCGGCCAATTTGATATTTCCGTTATTTATTGTGGATGGCGAAAATCAGAAAAGTGAGGTTTCTTCAATGCCGGGTATTTTTAGGTACTCGGTAGATAATTTATTACGCGAAGTAGAGAGCTGCATGAATTTGGGATTAAAGTCGTTCGACTTGTTCCCGAACATTGACGAAGCCCTCAAAGACAAGATGGCTACCGAGAGTTACCGCGAAGAAAGCCTTTACCTGCGTGCCATTCGCGAAGTGAAAAAAGAGTTTCCGGAAGCTTGCGTAATTACCGACGTAGCTATGGACCCATACAGCAGCGATGGTCATGATGGTATTGTAGAGAACGGCGAAATTTTGAATGACGCCACCCTCGAAGTATTAGGTAAAATGGCTTTAGCCCACGCCCGCGCCGGTGCCGACATCATTGCTCCGTCAGATATGATGGATGGCCGCGTAGGTTACATACGCCAGGTGTTGGATGAGCACGGTTACAGCGGGGTATCTATCATGTCGTACTCCGCTAAATATGCCAGTGCGTTTTATGGCCCATTCCGCGATGCCCTTAATTCAGCCCCTAAATTCGGCGATAAAAAAACCTACCAGATGAACCCGGCCAACCAGCGAGAGGCTTTGATAGAAGCCGACCTGGATGAGCAGGAGGGAGCCGACTTTTTAATGGTGAAACCAGCCTTGCCTTACCTGGATGTAATTAAGCTGCTTAAAGATAACACCGAGCTGCCTATTGCAGCCTACAACGTAAGCGGCGAATATGCCATGATTAAAGCAGCCATACAAAAAGGCTGGCTAAATGAGCAGCGTGCCATTACCGAGGTGTTGATGAGCATACGCCGTGCCGGCGCTTCGGCCATACTCACTTACCACGCAAAAGAAGTTTTGCAAAATAAATGGTTATAAATAAAGTTGATAGTATAAGATAAAGAATATAGACGGCTTGTCCGACGATGTTTTCTGACAGCAAGCCTAAGCAAACACACCATGTCTGAATCAAAAAATAATAACGTACCCGAAATCAGCCGTGCCAAATCGGCTGAGTTATATGCCAAAGCAAAAAACTTTTTTCCGGGTGGTGTAAACTCGCCGGTACGTGCATTTAAATCGGTTTATGGTACGCCTTTGTTTATCAAAAAAGGCGACGGCGCCTACATATGGGATGCCGACGATAACCAGTTTATTGATTTTTGCGGCTCATGGGGGCCATTAATTTTAGGTCACAATCACCCGGCTGTTCGCAACAAAGTAACCGAGGTGATGCAAAACGGTATGTCGTTCGGTGCGCCAACGGCGTTAGAAAACGAATTGGCAGAGCTGATTTTGACCCACAATAAATTCATTGAAAAAATACGTTTTGTAAGTTCGGGTACCGAAGCGGTAATGTCGGCCATCAGGCTGGCGCGTGGCTACACCAAACGCGACAAGATATTAAAGTTTGAAGGCTGTTACCACGGTCACGTAGACGCCTTGCTGGTCAAAGCAGGTTCGGGCTTGGTTACCTTCGGCGAAACTTCATCTGCCGGTGTGCCTAAATCATTTGCCGATGAAACCATTGTTATCGCCCTAAACGATAAAGATGCGCTTGCCAAAGCTTTTGAAGATTTTAAAGACCAGATAGCTGCCGTAATTATTGAGCCCATTCCGGCTAACAACGGTTTGTTACTGCAACACCAGGAGTTTCTACAATATCTGCGCGAAGCTTGTACTGCCAACGGAACTTTGCTGATTTTCGATGAAGTAATTTCAGGTTTCCGGGTAGGCTTTAACGGTGCTGCAGGTTTATACCAGATACAGCCCGATATCATCACTTACGGTAAAATTATTGGTGGCGGCTTGCCGGTTGGTGCTTACGGTGCATCTGCTCAAATTATGAGCAATGTATCGCCTGAGGGGCCGGTTTACCAGGCAGGTACCTTATCAGGTAACCCGGTAGCCATGGCCGCCGGTATAGCTCAACTTTCTGAGTTGTTAAAACCTGATTTTTACACTGACCTGCATAACAAAACCAAGGTTTTTGTAAACGATATTGTGGAGTTTGTAAGTCAGCGTAATTACCCGCTGCATATCTCGCACATTGGCTCTATCTTCTGGTTTGCTTTTGATGCCAGCAAAATCATTCGCAAAGCCGATGAGATAGACCCGCATAGTATGGAAAAATTCAAGGCCATGCACCTCGAGTTGCTTAACCGAGGCGTATACTTTGGTCCGTCGGGTTACGAGGTGGGTTTTGTTTCGGGGGCACATACTACGGCTATTTTAAACAAAGCTAAACAGGTAATTTTCGACAGTTTAGACATCGTGTTTGGTGCATCACACCCGGCAACAGAAGACGCTGCCGCGTTGGCTAAAGCCGACTTCAGGGAATAATTGTTATTGGTGCGTTTACTGACTGCTTAGTATAAGACAATGAAAAGGCCTTTTATAATATTTTACGCGCTGATTATCTACACCCTGATGGAACTGGTGTGGTGGGGATATATGTTAATCAGCCTGCAGCCGGCCCGCACCGGAATGATTTTGGGCGAAGGTTCAATGTTTATTATGATTGTATTGGGCGGTGCTTTTTTGTTCCATCAGTCGTTAAACAAAGAGCGCAGGTTGCAGCATCAAAAAAAGAACTTTTTGTTGTCGGTAACGCACGAGCTTAAATCGCCGCTAGCCTCTATCAAACTTTACCTTGAGACCATCAAAAAGCGTAATTTAAGCAAACAGCAGGTGGATGATTTTGTCGGCAAGTGTTTGCTTGATGTTGACCGACTGAACGATATGGTGGAAAACATGCTGTTGGCAGCCAAAATCGAAAATCAGTCGTACACTTTCCCTAAGCAGGAATTCAACCTGTCGGTGTTGGTTGATGGCATTGTTAATCGTTTACAGATTAATAAATGCGATTTAAATCAGCAATTAATCAACGCCGAAATTGAGCCCAAAATTGAAGTAACCGGCGATAAGTTTGCGCTAACATCGGTGGTAACTAACCTGATTGAAAACGCTATTAAATATTCTCAGCCTTGCGAAACGGTGGAAGTGAAGCTGTTTTCGAAGGCAGGTAAAGTTCACCTGCAGGTAGCCGACCACGGCATCGGTATAGCAGATGAAGAAAAAAGCCGTATTTTTGAAAGGTTTTACCGTGTAGGAAGCGAAGAAACACGTAACACAAAAGGCACGGGTTTAGGTTTATACATTGTAAAACAGGTGCTTGATA
>CAJYSL010000149.1 GCA_913777515.1 uncultured Mucilaginibacter sp. | reverse complement strand
GGCCAGGGTACTTTTACCGTGGTCGATGTGAGCAATGATACAAAAGTTACGAATGTGCTTCATTTGAAAACGCAAAAGTAGCTTTTTAAGCCGATAAATTTGCTATCATTATCAATTCAAGTAACTTGAGAATTTCTTACCGTTTTATAGATTTATGAAAAACCTGATCGCAATTGTGCTTATACTCATCAACCTGAGTGCCATAGCCTGCCATTGTTCTGTAATCCCGGAATTTAAAAACAAGAACGACTTAAAACCTTACGATTTTATTGCCTTAGCTAAAGTGGTAGTCTTAAGTCCTCCCGATACTGCAAAACCATGGCTGCGGCGGCGGGATGGAAACATTAAAATAGAAATCATGGAGCTTTTTAAGGGTGGAAAGGAAACGGTGATAACGAACCTGACGTTAATAGCAGCTGCGACTTGGGAATCAATGTAGGCGAACAATGGTTGTTTTTCGGTTCGAAGAGTAAAGATAAGATGGAAATCCACCCGTGTAATTATAACGTTAAGTACCGGCATGTAAGCGGGCTCAGAGATTGGCAGTATTTTCGGGGAATTGATAGGTTGGACGTATTGAGGAGAATTTTTTATCCAGATAAGTTTAACCCGCTGGCAGATACTATAAAGTACGGTAATGGTCTGCCCGAAATTGTTCAGCACTTTAAAGACGGTAAATTGCAGGGCGAACGGCAAATATTTTATCCTACGGGGCAGCTATACATCAGCGAGAACTTTGACAAAGGCGAACGCTTCAAGTATCGGAAGGTATACAGTGCCGCTGGTCAGCTAATTTATGATGTCAAATATGGCGGTGGTGGACTTGTCAAAATAAAAACGTGGTATTACGATATACTTGAACTAAAGCGGTGGATTCCAATTGAAGCACGCATCAATAAAACCACCGGAGAGATTTACAAAGTGGATGACCCGCGGGTTAAACGAGCGCTCGACTCAATAAGCCGTATTTTGGCAGTGACAAAACCTAGTTTGCAGTATAAGACAAAGTTTAGCCGTCATGGGCGTAGTTACGTATCTTATGGCTGTAATCAGCAAGGGAAAATCACAAATTATACTAATGTTAACAGCAGGAAAAAAGTAGCTGAGTTTTACCGCTATGGCGACGACGGCAGTATTCAAACCTACCGAAAACTGGATGCTGTTAAAAATCAGGAGATTGAACATGACTATCACCTCAATGAAGCCCGGCGCGATTTTTTACTTCCTTGCGAGTCGTGTAAGTATTATTTTGATGCCGAACACGACAACGGTTCTAAACCCGAAGCTATTTATTTATGGTGAGCACACAATTAAGTCCTTCTTTTATTGGCTATCTGTCGGCAGAATTGTCTGAGAAGACTAAGTCAACAATAGAAATTAAAAGTGCCTCACCGGTATCCGGCGGTGATATCAGTTCGGCTTTCATGCTCACCGCCAACCGCGAGCGATATTTCATGAAGGTGAACAGCCAGAGCGCCTACCCGCTAATGTTTGAGCGCGAAAGCGAGGGCCTTGCCGCCATCAGGCAATCTCAGACAGTGGCCGTACCGCGGGTGATATTGCACGGGGTATTTGAGGATAATGCGTTTTTAGTGTTGGCTTGGGTCGAAACAGGATCTAAATCATCCAAGGCTTTAGCGGTGTTGGGGCAGCAACTGGCAGCTATGCATTGCTGTACCGCATCGCATTACGGCTTTGAGCACGACAACTATATGGGCAGTTTGCCGCAACGCAATACGAAGCATATCAACTGGGCCGATTTCTTCATCAACGAACGACTACAGCCGATGGTACAAATTGCGATAGATCGAAACCAGCTCACTACCCGACAGGCAAGCTTATTTGATAGCTTGTATGCCCGGTTGCCGCAGCTATTTGATGAAGAACAGCCGGCCCTGTTGCATGGCGATTTATGGGGAGGAAATTATCTGGTAGACACCGAAAGCAAGCCTTACCTGATTGACCCAGCCGTTAGTTACGGGCACCGCGAGTTTGATTTGGCCATGACCACATTATTTGGCGGATTCAGCTTCGATTTTTACGCGGCTTACCAGGAAGCTTATCCGTTGGCACCCGGCTGGCAACAACGGACTGCTTTATGGAATTTATATCCTTTGCTTTTGCACCTTAATTTATTTGGCAGCAGTTACTTATCGCAGGTGATGGATTCGGTAAATATGTATCTGTAAATGCGAAACGCCCGGTTTTTAGCCGGGCGTTTCAAAATATCAAATTAGGATAGTTGCTATTTGCCTCTTGTCTTTTTTACCTCGGCAGGGGTGATAGCGCTGGCTTTATTACCAAAGTTGTTGCGTACGTAAGTTAACACATCGGCAATCTGCTTGTCGGTTAAGTGATTGAGTGCGGGCATAATGTTATTGTACAATTCGCCTTCAATTTCAACACGCTCTTTAAATCCGTGCAGTACAATATTAATCAGCCTTGTTTTATCGCCTAAAACATAATCAGTTTTGATGAGCGGCGGGTTCATGTTGGGCACGCCACCACCATCTGCCTGATGGCAGGTAAGGCAGTTTTGTACATAAACGGCTTTACCATCACCGGGTGATGATGTTACCACGGCTATTTTAGGTTTGGCAACCCCTGCTTTTTTTGCCGGGCTTTTTTGGGCAAATGCACCCGTTGTTAGTGCCAGTAAAGCGGTTATAGTTAGTGCTAATATTCTGTTCATTATTTGTTATATACAATGCGGTAGATAGTTCCTTTTACATCATCACTCACGTACAGCGAGCCGTCAGGGCCTTGCGCTAAACCACAAGGTTTATGGTCGGCGCGGCCACTGGCTGTTTTTTCGAGAGAACCCGAGAAGCCGTCGGCAAACACCTCATATTTGCCAAATGGCTTACCATCTTTAAATGGCTGAAACACCACAAAGAAACCCGCCTGAGGCTCGGGCGAACGGTTCCATGAACCATGAAAAGCAATGAACGCTCCGTTTTTATATTTTTCGGGGAACATGCTTCCGGTGTAAAACAACAGACCATTCGGAGCCATGTGGCCGGGGTAGGCAGCTACCGGGTCGATGTAATCTTTACTGCCTTCTTTTTTGCCATCGCCGCCATACTCGGGGGCTACAATTTTTTTATGTAAATCCTGATTATAATAAATATATGGCCAGCCGGCGTTGTCGCCTTTTTTGAGGGCATACATACACTCGGCAGGGTAAATGGCCGATTGCTGAACGGTATATAATTTAGGGAACAAGTATTGCAACTGGTCGCGACCGTGCTGCATTACAAAAAGCTGGTTGTCCTGCTGGTTCCAATCTAAACCAACCACGTTACGCAAGCCGGTCGCGTAGCGCACGCCGTCTTTATAGGTTTGGTTAGGCTTATTAGCTTTAAACTGCCAGATGCCTCCTGCCGAATCTAGGATTGGGCAACCCTTGCGGCCCATTGACCCAGGCTGGCGGTCGTCAACCTGGCATGAATTAGAATAAGCGCCGATATTCACATACAAGTTATCGCTATTATCTACCACTAATGATTTCGACTCATGCTGGCCGTGTTCAATCAGCCCGGTCAC
This sequence comes from uncultured Mucilaginibacter sp., assembly GCA_913777515.1. Classification (GTDB taxonomy): domain Bacteria; phylum Bacteroidota; class Bacteroidia; order Sphingobacteriales; family Sphingobacteriaceae; genus Mucilaginibacter. The sequence continues at coordinate 5,840 of CAJYSL010000149.1, read as the reverse complement.
GATTTTTTCGGGTGCGTCAGGATTGGTTACCTGTCCGTTTTCATTCAGTTTATACCTAAAAACTTCGGTATCTGATGATGCATACAAGTAGCCGTTTTTAATGTACATACCTGTACCTCCGTAGTTGCCAAACATTTTGGTATCGTCCATTTTGCCGTCATCATTAGCGTCCTGTAAATACACAATGCCTTTGCCTTCTTTGGGGCGCATCAACTTTATGTAGATGTCGCCTCCGGCTGTTACTGCCAGGTGGCGGGCCTTACCTATATTTTCGGCAGCGCGCAGGGCGCCAAAACCGGCAGGTAATTTCAATCCTGCGTTATCGGTATCGGGGTTAACAATGCTGGTCACCAAAGGCTTGTTGGCGTTATACCATAGCAAACCCGCGGCAGCAAGCAGGGGAATAAAAGACGAAAAAGCGACTTTCAATTTCATAGGTTCATGAGTTATGCTTCAAAAATAAAAGATTATAACACATAAACACCAGCATTGGTATTTAACAATATTGCTACATCAGCGTAAATCCTCAAAAGGGTGTATTTAAGCCACTTTTTAACTATAAAAATACTTATTATTTAAGGCGTTAAACCTTGCGTTTGCATAACCTGTCATACCTACAAATTTTGAAGCGTATGAAAAAGGTTTTCTTATCTATATTTTTAGCAACCGGTGGGCTACTCGCTCAAACTGCTAAAGCACAAGTGGGGGTTAGTGTGGGTATGCAAATCGGCCCGCTGGTTATCAACGTTCACAAGCCGGTAATGCCTCCTCCTCAGCCGGTTATTTATGATGATTTTTACTACTTGCCCGACGTAGAGGCCTATTATTCTGTTCCCGAGCATTGCTATTATTACATGGACGAGGACGACCGTTGGATAAGCGGTCAATACTTACCCGGCCGTTACCATGATTACGACTGGCGCCGGGCCCGCCGTTACGAAGTGAGAGCGCAGCGCCCTTATGCTAACCACGAGTTTTACCGTAACAAATTTGGCGGCAACCGCGGTGGCAACTGGGGTTATGGTGAGCAGTATGCCAACCGTGGTGGTTACGACCGCCGGGGAGGTTATGATGTGTACCGCCAGCCTCAACGCAATGACGACCGCTTTGATAACCGCGGTGGTTACGGTGGCCGCCGCTTACCAAGCTCGCCTTTCGACTCTAACAACGCCGGAGGTGGCCGCGGGGGTAATTACGACCGCCAGATGCCGCAAGACCGCAACAATGGTGGCTGGAACAACGACCGTCAGAACGATAACAACGGCTGGAATGGTAACCGCCGGAACGACAACAATAACGGTTGGAACGGTAACCGCCGGAACGACGATAACAACGGCTGGAACGGTAACCGCCAAAATGATGACAATGCCGACCGTGGCCGCAACCGTAACTACGGGCCCGACCGCAGCCAAGGCGGCATCTTTAACAACGGCGGTGATAACCGCGGTAATGATGGCGGCCAGTATAACCGTGGCAACCGTCCGCAAGGCGAGTATAGCCGTCCGTCAAATAATGATGGTCAAGGCCAAAATAATTACCCTAATGGTGGCGGCGACCGCGGCAACCGTGGCGGCGATGGCCAGCAACGCGGTGGTAATGGTGGTGGCCGTCAGCAAATGGCCTCAGTACCACGCATGGGCTTTTAAAATCAGATAACTCCCTCCATTATATATCATCAAAACGGCTGCTGTTTAGCGGCCGTTTCGTATTTAGAGGCACCGTGGTAAAAGATGGTCTCGACTTTTTTAGAACGATACTGCTCTTATGAAAAGGGCGGTTAATTATACCGGTTATAAGATTCGCGCCAGTCTTTGCGCATTTCTGTAAAGCGAGCCGCTACCGTTTGATAAAAAGCATCGTCTAATAACTCGAATACGCTGTTTACGCCATCCATCAAGTCGGCTTCGGCTACTTTGTAAGTTTGTTCAAGCGCGCCCTGTTCCATTTTGATGATGAATTTGCGGTTCATGCTAAAAATAGAAACTTTAAAATCGGCGTGCGGTATTTCTGCAATAACTCTCATGTTGTCTAAAATTTAATTTTGCCCTGTAAAGGGTCGATTCCATTTAGTGTACCCCAGGCATCTATGGGTTTAAAGCGGGCAAACATCTCTTCGCTGTACCAGTTTTCGCTGCGCGTTTTTTTGATGATGTCGGCATGCTCTCCGCCCTTGTAAGCAAAAGCTTTTACGTGGTCTAAACTATCCCACACCGAAAATGTGGCCTGCCTGAAAACCGGAGCCTCACCAATACCCACCGAGGTGATGTACCCTTCGGACGAGGCCATCACCCGCGCCGCCGCGTCCACATGCGACCAAAAGTTTTTCAAACGGTTAAAGTTTATGGTTGCACGGGTAAGCACGGCTACCGGTCCGGTATAACTTTTTACGTCGGGCTTTCCAAACGGTGCAGTACCATCCCAGGTACCATGGCTTTGCAACGGCTCAGCCAATATAGTCCAGCTTTCGGTAGCCAGCTTTTTCCACCAGCCGGCAATGAATGATTTTTGGTAAAAGGCGTCAAAGTCGGCCCGGCTGTTCCAGGTGGCCATTAAGCCCCATTGCTGCCAGTCGGGCGTTAAGTCAAAAGAGCCGTTGCGGCCACAACCCATAAGTTTCCAAAATGTACAACCTTTCTGCAGCATCAGTGGCAGGCGGTGCAAGGCCATAGCCAGCAGGGCCAGAGGGATAAACGCTTTACGGTAACGTACAATGGTGAGACTAACAATCATAGGGCAGCAACGCGAAATAAATGATTAAATATGATATTTAACTTAAATTGTTTCACAACCCTGGTGCATACCTTTGCAATATGGCCGAAGATTTACAAATACTGCAATCTGCCGACAAGGCAGCACAATACCAATCGTTGTTACCTCAAATTGAGGCTTTGCTGCAAGGCGAAACCGATTTAATAGCTAACCTGGCCAATATGGCTGCCGCGTTAAAAGAGCAGTTCAAATGGTTTTGGGTGGGCTTTTACCTGGTTAAAAATAACGAACTGGTATTAGGCCCGTTTCAGGGTCCGGTGGCTTGTACCCGTATTGGCTTAGGTAAAGGCGTATGCGGCGCTGCCTGGCAACAGCAAAAAACTTTAATAGTGCCCGACGTGGAAGCTTTTCCGGGCCATATTGCCTGCAGCTCTTTATCGCAGTCGGAAATTGTGGTGCCGCTTTTTCATAACGGACAAGTAGCCGGCGTACTGGATGTTGATAGCGAACTGCTGGACCAGTTTGACGAAACCGACGCTTTGTACCTGGAAGAGCTGGTGAAATTGTTAGAATTTTAAATGCAGAAAATTTTCCTGATATCGGGTTTAGGGGCCGACCGCCGTTTATTCAATAAACTTGATTTGCCAGGCTATGAGTTGGTTTTTATGGACTGGCTGGAGCCCGATGAACGCGATACGCTGACCACTTATGCTCAAAAGCTCATTAGCCATTACGGGGTTATGCCAGGCGCGGTAGTAATGGGCGTGTCCATGGGAGGGATGCTCACGGTCGAGATTAGTAGCCTGGTTAACTTGAGCAAAGCCATTATCGTTTCGAGCGTAATAAATGCCAGCGAGTTTCCGTTTTATTTTAAATGGTTTAGGCGGGTGCCGGTTTACAAAATAATTCCGCATGGTTTTTACACCTCAATGGGCTTTTTAATCAAGCCCTTGTTTGGGGAGTTGAAGGGGAAATCCGGTTTTTTGTTTGCGGACATGATTCGGCATTCGTCGCCAAAATTTATGCGCTGGGCTATGCACGCCATTTTGCATTGGCAGCCTAAACCTTTGCGTACAAAGCTTTATCACATCATTGGTAATAAAGACATTATCTTTCCATACAAAAAAATTACGACAGCAACCCACATAATCGAGGGTGGCAGCCACGACATGGTTTATACCCGCGGCCGCGAAATCAGTAAACTGTTGCAACGTATTTTAAATGACGAAACTGCCTGAATCATTTTACCTCGGTGCCGATGTTACCCGTATTGCGCAGCAACTATTGGGTAAATACCTGTTTACCTGTATTGATGGCATCACCACCGGCGGCTACATTGTTGAAACTGAGGCCTACAATGGTGTTATCGACAAGGCATCGCACGCTTATGGTAACCGACTCACACCACGCACACAAACCATGTTCGAGCAGGGTGGCATCGCCTATGTTTACTTATGCTATGGTATTCACGAAATGCTTAATGTGGTTACCTCAGTTGAGGGGCAGCCGCATGCCGTGTTAATTAGAGCCATCAATCCAACTGTTGGCGTAGATGCAATCTTACTACGGCGAAATATGCAAGTAGTTAAACCAAACATCACGGCCGGGCCGGGGTCGGTTGGTAAGGCTTTGGGTATCACCCGCAAGCTTAATGGCATTAGTCTGCAAAGTAATACTTTATGGATTGAAGACAAAGGATTGAGTTTTGAGCCTGAGCAAATTGCCGCCGTGCCGCGTATTGGTGTGGCCTATGCTGCCGAAGATGCTTTGCTGCCTTACCGGTATTACGTAAAGGGTAACGTTTATGTAAGTAAACCCAATCGGTAAAATTTCCAATCAAAATACGGCTTTATTGGTTTATAGCTTATCTAACTCAAAAACATTAGCTATGGACTATCAACGCGATTTAAAAAAACTGGAAGATATAGAGCACCTGCGCGATTTGATTGATAAATCAAAAACGGCAATGCTAACTACCTTTACGGTAGATAATGGTTTTCATAGCCGCCCAATGGCTACTGCCCAATTGGATGTAGAAGGCAGCTTATGGTTTTTTACCAATGAGTTTTCGTCAAAAGTAGCCGAAATTTCTTTGGATAATAAGGTGAGTGTAACCTACTCTAACAGCAGTTCGAGCACTTATATCAGCCTCAACGGCGTAGCACACGTGGTTGATAACCGTGCGAAGATGGAAGAATTGTGGGACCCGTTTGTGGAGACATTTTTTAAAGATGGATTGCATGACCCTAGCCTGACTTTGCTTCGCGTTGATTTAAGCGACGCCGAATACTGGGACAACAGCGCCGGTGCGGTAGGCTTAGCCTTTAAATGGATTAAATCCGTAATTACCGGCGGTAAGTACGAGCCAGGAGAGCACAACAAAGTAGAATTGTAATTAAACAGAATTATAGCATAGCAAGGCAGCCTCTGCGCTGCCTTTTTTTGTAATATTGACTGATGGAATTTGTAAACAGCGCCGAATTTGCCGCCCGCTTAGATGAGCAGGATGAACTGAAGAGTTTTCGTGAAAAGTTTTTGATACCTCAACACCACGGTAATGATATTATCTATTTATGCGGCAACTCGTTAGGTTTACAACCTAAAGCAGCCCAGCAAGAGTTAACCAGGCAACTGGCCAACTGGCAAAACTTAGCGGTTGAAGGTTGGTTTCAGGGCGATGAACCCTGGCTGGCTTATCATCAACAATTGTTACCTACGCTGGCAGATATTTTGGGTGCTCAACCTGTTGAGCTGACGGTAATGAATTCGCTTACCGTAAACCTGCACCTGCTTATGGTTAGCTTTTACAAACCAAGAGGCAAACGTTATAAAATACTAATGGAAGGCGGCGCATTTCCTTCAGACCAGTATGCGGTGGAGAGCCAGGTGAAGTTTCATGGCTATCAACCCGAGGACGCCGTGATTGAGGTAAAACCGCGCGATGGGGAAAGCACCCTGCGCACTGGCGATATTATAGCACAAATTGACCAACACGCCGACGAGCTGGCTCTCGTACTGTTTAGCGGAATTAATTATTATACCGGTCAGTTTTTCGATGTGCAGGCTATCACTGCCGCCGCACACCGGGCAGGTGCTTACGCCGGTTTCGACCTCGCACATGCTGCCGGTAA
>CAJYSL010000148.1 GCA_913777515.1 uncultured Mucilaginibacter sp. | reverse complement strand
GCAATAGGTACGGCCGGTTTTGAGCGGGTAGCAGTTAACGGGAATAAACGTGTTCCCTGGCCCCCGCCAAGTACTATGCTGATTACTTTAGAGTTCATATAGTTGGTTTTAAGCTTTCATAGAGTTGGATGTATTGTTGGGCCGAGCGGGTCCACGAAAAATCGAGCGCCATCATACGTTTACGTAACAATTGCAAATGCCCGGTGTTCTGGTGAAGGGTTACCGCACGGCTGATAGAGTAACAAATATCATTAACGCTGCTTTGGTTAAAGCAAATACCATAGCCGCCTTCGTCGCCAAAATCAAGCACGGTGTCAATCAGTCCGCCGGTGCGGCGTACAATAGGTAAGGTACCGTAACGCAGGGCGTATAACTGGTTAAGACCACAAGGCTCCACGCGCGACGGCATCAGCAAAAAGTCGCTGCCGGCATAAATAAGGTGGGCCAATTCTTCGTTGTAGCCTACGTAAGTGGTATAATGGTCCGGAAATTCTTCTTTCAGGGCGGTAAGCGCGGCTTCGGTTTCTTTATCGCCGGCGCCGAGCATTAAAATGTTGAGTTTACCGGCATGTTCTGTCAGGCTGCGGGTAAAGGCTTCGGGTAGCAGGTCTGCACCCTTTTCAACCACCAATCGGCCAATGAAAGAGATTAGCGGCAACTCGGGCGACAAGCCGAAACGCTCGCACAGAGCCTGCTTGTTTTTGAGTTTACCCGCATCGGGTTGGGCAGCGGTAAACGGCGCGGCTATCATCGGGTCAATCTCCGGGTTCCATACCTCGGTATCGATGCCGTTGATGATGCCCTGGCCTTTGGCGCGCTCCTGGTAAAATAGCAGTTCGAGCCCGTTAGAGTTTCTGGAAAGTTCTTCCAGGTAACTTGGCGATACGGTTGTGTACCTATAGCAGCACTTAATGGCGCTGGCCAGCGGGTTGATGCCGCCGCCCCAGTCCAGCAAACCGGCATGGGCCATATCCACCTCGGGCAGATAATTAAACTTTTCGTAGCCAAAGGCGCCATGGTACTGGCCGTTGTGTATGGTAAATACGGTAATGGTTTGCGCCAAGCGTTTATACAAGGCCGAGTGCTGAAGTAAAAACGGAATCAGCCCTACGTGATGGTCGTGGCAATGGATGATATCCGGCTTTTGTTGCGACCAGTTAATCCAGTCTAAAAATGCCAGCTGAAAGGCGATAAACTGTTCGCGCTCGTCGGGGTAGCTGTATACTTCCGGGCGGTCGAGCAGACCGGGTATGTAAATCAGAAAAAGCTCGAAACCCAGTTTATTGGTGCGCTCTTTCCATATCTCGAATTCGTAACGTTGGGTGCCTAACAGGTTAGAGGCTTCAAACACTACGTCGAACTCGTTTTCCTGAACAAATTTACGGTCGTAAAAAGGTAAAACAACCGAAGCCTGTAAACCGGCCTCGTTTTGGTACTTGGGTAAGGCGCCCACAACATCGGCCAGCCCACCAACCTTAGCGATGGGATAACACTCTGCGGCAAGATGAAAAACTTTCATTTTATAGGTATGATGGGGTCAAAGTACGCAAATACTTTGCTTACAACAACAACTCATCATTAATAAAATGTGTTTTTATCATCTGTTGATTATTGCTTAAAAATGAATATGAAATAATTAACAAATTTGACCCTACGCGCAAATGATGCTAAGTTAAACGGCATCTAATCGATTGCATTTTTTAGGAACAGTTACAGATGTTAACCGTTAAAAGGCGCTACGCAAGAAAAAAGCCGGAGCAGTATACCGGCAATTAAAATGCTCGATATACTGCTCCGGCTTGGGTATGGTTACAGGCCGGTTTAAACCGCCGGCTTATTTTTGCCTAAAGAAGATTTGTACTGGTACACCGGCAAAATCAAAGTTTTCGCGCAGTTTGTTTTCGATGAAGCGCTTGTAGGGCTCTTTGATGTATTGCGGCAGGTTACAGAAAAATGCAAACATCGGCGCCGAACCGTTAATCTGCGTAACGTACTTAATTTTGATGTGCTTGCCTTTGATGGATGGCGGCGGATAGTTTTCGATAATCGGCAGCATGATGTCGTTCAGTTTCGACGTCGAGATTTTTTTGCTGCGGTTTTCGTAAACCTTTTCGGCCGTTTCGATTACTTTAAGCAGGCGCTGCTTTTCGAGCACGGAAGTAAACACGATAGGCACGTCGGTAAACGGCGCTATCTTTTCCATAATCTGCTCTTCGAAAACGTTGATTGTTTTGTTGTTTTTCTCAATCAAATCCCATTTGTTAACTACCACGACCAGGCCTTTTTTATTTTTTTCGGCCAGGTGGAAAATGTTGATGTCCTGCGACTCCAGACCTTCTACAGCATCAATCATCAGGATAACCACATCAGCTTCCTCCAGGGCTTTGATGGTACGCATTACCGAGTAAAACTCGATGTTCTCTTTTACCTTGGTTTTTTTACGCAAACCGGCCGTATCAATCAGCATAAACTCGTGGCCGTAGCGGTTGTAGTGTATGTGGATAGAATCGCGGGTGGTACCGGCAATAGGGGTAACAATGTTACGCTCCTGGCCAATCAGCGCGTTGATGATGGATGATTTACCTACGTTGGGGCGACCCACAATGGCGTACTTAGGCAGGGTATTTTCTTCGGCAGGCTCATCATCAAAGGTTTTAACCAGCTCGTCCAGCAATTCGCCGGTGCCCGAACCGGTCATGGACGAAATGTTGTAAATTTCGCCTAAACCCAGGCTGTAAAAAATGGTGGCGTCAGACTGCAACGCGTTGTTATCAACCTTGTTGACCACCACAAACACCGGCTTTTTGCCTTTACGCAGCAGCGTGGCAATTTCGTCGTCCAGATCGGTAATGCCGGTGGTTACATCCACCATAAATATAATGGCGGTGGCTTCCTCAATAGCAATGATGACCTGCTCGCGGATGGCGGCCTCAAACACATCGTCGGAGTTGGCTACATAACCGCCGGTATCAATCACGTTAAAGCTGCGGCCCACCCATTCGGCAATGCCATAGTGACGGTCGCGGGTAACGCCGCTAAAGTCATCCACAATGGCTTTACGCGTTTCGGTAAGTCGGTTATATAAAGTGGATTTACCTACGTTAGGACGTCCCACTATGGCTACTATGTTACTCATGTTTTGTTAAGATGCAAGAGCCAAGAGCCAAGAACCAAGATACGCCCATAAGCCGCACCCGCTGATTTTGCCTGTTAACTCTCTAATTACTTATATTAAAATTACTCTTTTGCTTCTAATCTTCACACCACCACCACCCCAAAAAATCTTGGCTGTCGTCCCTCAAATCTCGTCTCTACCAACACCGCCCAAAATCTTGGCTCCTGGTTCTTAGCTCTTGGCTCTATCTTCCAAAATCAGTCCTCGTATCCAAACTTTTTCAGATAGTTCTTTTTGCTGCGCCAGTCGCCGATGACTTTGACGAACATTTGGAGGAATATTTTGCGCTGGAAAAATTCTTCCATGCTGCGGCGGGCGTAGGTGCCTACAATTTTAAGCATCTCGCCGTTTTTGCCAATCAGGATGTTTTTTTGCGAATCGCGCTCTACAATGATTTCGGCACTGATGCGGTATAAATCTTCGCCCTCCAGAAACTCGGTGATGACCACCTCGGTGCTGTACGGAATTTCTTTTTTGTATTGCTTAAACACCTGCTCGCGTATCATCTCCGACGCAAAAAAGCGGTCGTTGCGGTCGGTCAGGTAGTCTTTTTCGTAATAGGCCGGATGTTCGGGCAGGCTCTCGAGCACAAAATCCATAATGGCTTTAATGTTATGCTCGTGCAGGGCCGAAATAGCAAAAATGGCCTTGGGGTTTAGCTTTTGCTGCCAGTACTCAATTTTAGCTTTAACGGTTTCCTCGTCGCTTTTATCGATTTTATTAATCAGTACAGCCAGGGGCGCCAGCGAGCCTTGCAGCTTTTCGAGCACCTCGTTTTCGTCGTGCGTTTCGTTAATGTCGGTAACCAGTAAAATCAGGTCGGCATCCACAATAGAGCCTGCTACCTGGTGCATCATGCTTTCTTGCAGGGCATAGTGCGGTTTAATAACGCCGGGCGTATCCGAAAAAACAATCTGGTAATCCTCGTCGTTAACTATGCCCAGGATGCGGTGACGGGTAGTTTGCGCCTTGGGCGTAATGATGGACATTTTTTCGCCCACGAGGGCGTTCATCAGGGTAGATTTGCCTGCGTTAGGCTTACCAATTATGCTTACAAAACCTGCCCGGTGACTCATATAAAAAATATTAAAAATAAATTTGGAGTACAAAGAAACGAATTATATCTTTGCAGTCCAATAAAAAAAACAAACATAGTGCGGGATGGAGCAGTTGGTAGCTCGTCGGGCTCATAACCCGAAGGTCATAGGTTCGAGTCCTGTTCCCGCTACCTGAAAAGAAAAGCCTCAAGTCGAAAGATTTGAGGCTTTTTTGGTTGTACTAGATATTATCGTTATCCACTATATAACAAAAAAGAGCCTTTATAAAGGCTTTCAAGTTGCTGTTTTATGGATATCTAGAACTAATTATCAGTACGCTTGTTTAATGGTAAGCAAAACAGGGGTTTGCAGATCCTATAATCACGAGCTTTTAGTTATCACCGTATAAATTGGTTCAAATCTCTATATTTACATTGTAAAAAAAATTAAGTTTAATGGCTGAAATTCCAGACATTCAAGTCTCAGTGAAAGGCTTTCGAGCTGTAGCGAGCGCCGATATTATCGTTAATGGAATTACTCTGGTAGCAGGTGAAAATGGCTCTGGTAAAAGCTCCATTTCCAAATTACTCTACTTTTTGTATAAGACGGTATTCAATTATGAAAAAATTGTAAAGAGAGGACTCCATCATAGTTTACGTGACGTATTTAGACTTAGTGAAATCATACATCAAGAAATTCGAGCCAAGGTTTCCTTCGAAGAATTTGAATTAATTCGTCGAGAATTACAGGAACTCCGGCATGGAAAAATGGTAAATGAGGATTTAAAGCAGATAGAAGAAAAATTGATTGATTTAATTGATCGACTGGAAGATAAGTTTTCTGAATTAACTGATGAAGAATCTTCGATACTAGTGATAAGAAAAAAGGCTAGAGTTAAGCGCATACTTTCTGATATTACGCGTGTAAACGATGAGGCTGACGAACAAGATCAAGAATTATTTGGAAAAATTAAAGATTTAATTAGACAGCTTGTTTATCAAGCGGAAGGAGCTATTGCAGCCAGATCGACGTCCGTGTTTACAGCTGAGCTTGCTGATGCGTTCTCTGAAGGAGACCTACCGGAAAAATTTGAGGTGTTAGAATATGGTAGTCCAATTATTAGTTTAGATATAGATCAGCTATCAATTCCATATAACATTCAAAATGTTGTTTATATAGATTCTCCAATGATGTTTCATGCTGATATAAGCAAAAATATTCATTGGGAGGACCTTTCTGAATTATTAAGCAAAAGTGGCGATAATGTCCATGCAATCTCTGAAATTATTAGTAAAGATATCATGTTAGGAGATGTTGTTGCAGATGACATGTTTTATTCAACTGATGACTTTAAATTCAAGCGAACGGATGGGAAAATATTTGATTTTATCGATATAGCTACCGGGTACAAATCTTTCTCTATCCTTCAACTTTTACTAAAAAATGGAACTATCACAGATAAAACCTTAATGATTATTGACGAACCAGAATCTAATTTGCATCCCCAATGGATTATTGAATACGCTCGTATAATTATAATGTTAAATAAGGAGATTGGCTGCAAGTTCTTTTTGGCTTCTCATAATCCAGATATGGTCAGTGCGATTCGTTATATATCAGAGAAGCAAGGCACTCTTGATAAAGTTAATTTCTACTTAGCTGAAAAAACCGACCAACGTTTTAAATATAATTATAAACATTTAAAAAAAGAGATAGACCCGATATTTGAGTCGTTTAATATTGCAATTGATCGCATTAATCAGTACGGCATTTGATGAAATACGCAAAAAAGGCAACAGTAGAATTTGCAAAACACATTGGCAAAGAAGAATGTCTAGAGCCAGTTGATCAACTCATTATTAATGAAGGATGCATTGATCAGAATATCAACTTTAATGGAGATGAGCTAGTATTAAATATGGATTGTGTAGAAGGAAAAATTGCATTATTAGAAAAACGACATTGCAATAAATCAATGGACTCAGCTTTTATTGCAGAAGATTTGAATGGCGCGAGCCAGCAAATTGTATTTGTTGAATATAGATTCAATTATGTCAATCTTAGTAATGTAAAGAAACAAGACCTTTTTGGCAAGGTAACTGGGTCAACATTAGCTTTAAATAATCCGACCAATATCCACCCTAATTACTATTATGTTTTTAACTCTAACGTAAAACAACAAGCTAGAAGCAGGTTTAATCGCATGAATCCGGCAATGCCGCAACATCACATTGCCGTTGATATGTTTGATATAAAAAATTTATTCTTCGACTAAAATATATCGAAATTGATTTAGTCTCGAAGAAATTTAAACTGAAATGTTTTCCTGTATATATTTTTACATAAATAGTCTCGTTAATTTAACACATATAAAACTTTTGCTTTACAAAATATAGTATTCATTTAAATAAGGCGTAAAAGTTTTTGGATTTTTATAAATCTAGATTTGACTTAGTGTGAATAAACTATTAAGTAGCAAGCCTAAATCACCCTTTACTTCCCCTCAATCACCCCACTATCCAGCATCTTCACCTCGTCTATATGTTCCGCACCATACACATTAACATTCACTAACGCCGGAAACTTCACATTATCCAGCTTAATGGCAAATGCTGGTTTAGCCCCGGTAGTGTTAAACTTTACGTTTTCCAGGCGCAGGTGCTGCACATTCATGGCGCCTAAGGCCCAGGGGGCTTCGCTGGTGGCGTTGGTGGCATAGGTCACTTGCAGGTTTTTAAACAGCACGTTTTGGTACCCAAAGCCGGAAGCAGCGTTTACGGCAATACAGCGTTTAATGGAGTCGGCCACCACGTTTTCTACCGTAATATCCCGGGCGTTGTTGCCTTTGTGCAGTTCAAAAATAAATGGGTTATCCATATTGCGCATTTTCAGGTTAGTGAGGTGCACGCCTTCAATGTCACCTTTTACCAGTCCCCAGCCGCCGGGTTGGATGTAGATACCGGCCAGCATATTGGTGCGGAGCAGCTTGCCCGAGGTGCGATGCGCAAATTTACCCGGTCCGGCAAAAAGGCTTTGGGTAACGGTAAAGCCATTTACCGGCATAATTACCCTGATGCCGTTACACGCCGAGTTAACCGAACAGTTTTGCACCTTAAAGTTTTCCCAAAAACCACCTGCAATGGCATCGTCGCCGGTCTGCAAATCGCAACCATCCAACAGTACATTTTTACCGCCACGGATGTGGATACCATCCCAGCCCTGGCGGATACGCACCTTGCGGAAAACCACATCCTGCAGGTTATAAGCCAGGATGGCGTAGTTGGCCGCCTTTTCGATAGTCACATTCTCGAACTTTACCCCCCTGCAGTTGGCCAGGATAATGGTATGCGGACCGCGCATGTTTTCTTCGCCTTTGGGGTTAAACACATGCTCGCCGTCAATGGTGCCCTCGCCCGAGATGGTGATGTTGTTGGCACCCTCGCCAATCATCAAAGCCTTGGTCCACACGGTGTCATAAGCGCTGTTGCCATTGTTACCCTCATCACTAATGGTGCTGTATTTAGACAGGTCGGTTTTAGGCACAAAAGACTGGTAGCGGTTGGCATCGGCCACGCCCTTTAACACCGCACCCTTGCTCAGCAGCAGGTTCACCTTGCTCTTGAGGTAAATGGTGGAGGTTAAAAAAAACCCTTTGGGTACTACCACCGTACCGCCGCCTGCTTTAAAGCATTGGGTGATGGCGCGGTTAATGGCATCGGTGTTCACGGTTTTATCATCGCCTTTGGCGCCCATGGCCTGTATGTTATAACGCTTCCCCTGCGCATGGGTGAGGGTTGGGATAAGCGCTAACAAAGCGTGACAGGCGATAACAACAGTAGCGGTTTTGAGGCGGCGGGTTATACAATTCATCAGATGAAAAATTTGCAGGAACGGTCCTTATCTTTCAAATATAGCAGATTTTTGATGTTAATACCACGCACTAAAACCTTTTAGTTGTACAGTTGCCTTTATCCGGCCCGGCGCCTCTCTTCTTCGCTGGCGGTATTGCGGCGGCGGGCGGCCGTTACGTCGCTGCCCAGCCGGTAGCTCAGGCTAAAGGTAACGCTGCGAGTGTCATTTTTTTCGTAAAAGCCGTTACGCTGGTTCAGGTAATTTACATTAATGCGGTATGCATTGCCATAAAAAATATCGTTTACAGCCAGGCGCATTGTACCCTGCCCGTTCAGGATGGTTTTACGCACGCCAGCACTTACATCATAGGTGTGGGCCACCTTAAAAATACCCTGTATAGAAGGCGACGAGTACCAGGCACTGGCTTCGGCTTTCAGGTTGTGCTTTTTGCTCAGGGTAAAGGCATGGTCGGTATTAAGGTAAGCCCGCCATAAGTGGTAATCGTAATTGCCGTTTAAATAACCCGAACGCTCCTGGTGAATGGTGCCTTGCAGGAAGTTGTTAATTTCCCACCAGGCGGCAGGCTTCACCGGGAAAGACAGCACAAGGCCCGCCTCGCGGCTTAGCTCCAGGTTTTGCTGGGTATCATAAAAAAGCTTGTTCACGTTATCCTGCACGGTAATATTACTAAAGTAATTGTTGGTGTGCCGGTAAAACAGGGTAGCGTTGTATTGCCCTTTGTAAGTGTAGCCCACCTCGGCATTATGAATAAAAGCCGGCTGCAAGGCAGGGTTGCCCACCAGGTAGGTATAAGGACTGCTATACGATTTAAACGGATTAAGCCTTACATACTCGGGCCGGTTAATGCGGTAACCGTAGGTAAAATTAAAGTCGTTATTAGCATCAAGCTTATACATCACAAACAAGGTAGGGAACAGCTTAAAATAACGGTTCAGGTTCAGCGAGTCGAGCGTGACGGAGTAGCCGCGGGTGCGGGTATATTCGCCGCGCAGGCCGCCCTGCAGGCTCCACTTACCCAGGGTACCGCTTATGCTGGTGTAAGCCGCAGCTGTATTTTCGCTGTACCTGAAGTTGTCGCTCCGGACCGGAATCAGCACCGGCATAGCACCCCCGTTATTATAAAAATCAAAAATATTCTGGCTCACAATGCTGCTGTACTTGGCGCCCGATTCCATATTCCACTTTTTGCCCAGCTTGTAAGTATAATCTACCTTACCAGAATAAATGCTGATGTTTTGTACCGAAGGCGTGTAAATATTATACGGACTGGAGGCCAGGCCGCCGCCGGGCAGTAACGATAGGTTATTAACATACTGCCGGTTATTGTTGCGGTAAGGTGCGTAATCAATATCAACATTCAGGCTGCGGCCGCTGGTGTCCAGTTTGGCTTTGTAGTTCAGGTTAAAGCTATACTGGTTGGTGCGGCCGTTGGTGAGCGTATTAGTTTGCAGCACCGAGTCGGCCACGGGGCGGTAATTGTTAAAAACATCAGTTCGCACGGCATTGGTACGGTTGTTTGCACTGTTATAGCCGGTCACCAAAAAACCAATTACCTGTTTGCCGGTCAGGTTGTAATCGGCCCCGGCCCGGTAAGTATGCCCCCGATTTGAGCGGATGCCCCTTTTGGTATTTTCCCAATCCGAATAGCTGCCGGGGTTCTCGTAAATAATGTACTCGTCTTCGCGGTGGTCTTTTTTGCGTTGGTTATAACCGTAATTGCCGTAAATGTTCAGCTTGCCTTTACGGTAATTAAACACGCTGCTGGTAATGTAGCTGCCGTACGTGGCCTGAGTATATACCCCGTTTAATATCACATTGAGCCCCTGGCCCTTGGGCTTTTTAGATACAATGTTGATAACCGCGCCGCCCTGCGCATCGTACCGGGCCGTAGGGTTGGTGATAATTTCCATCTTGCTTACATTGTCCGACGGCAGGTTGCGCAGGTAGTTGGCCAAATCCTCGCCCGAGAGCCGCAGGGGTTTATCGTCCATA
This sequence comes from uncultured Mucilaginibacter sp., assembly GCA_913777515.1. Classification (GTDB taxonomy): domain Bacteria; phylum Bacteroidota; class Bacteroidia; order Sphingobacteriales; family Sphingobacteriaceae; genus Mucilaginibacter. The sequence continues at coordinate 3,378 of CAJYSL010000148.1, read as the reverse complement.
TACACAATCACCCCTTTCCCCATGGCGCTGATGCCGCCATCAAACTTTGTTTGTACGCCGGGCGCCTTACTCAGGGCATCCCACACGGTGCTGCCGCTGGCTATAACGCTGTTTTCTACATTAAATACCACGCGGTCAATCTTGCGCTCAATAACAGGTTTGTTGGCATTTACGGTTACCTGCTGCAGTTGTCGGGCTTCGGGCTGCATCACAATTTGCAGGGTATCGGCAGGTAAACGGAGGGTACGCTTAACGGTTTGGTAGCCCACATGCGTTGCCGTGAGGATGTAGCCGGAGCCAGGTTTAACACTGAGTTCGAATACCCCCTGCCGGGCTAAAACGGAGGATACGGGTTTATCATTTAAATTCAGGGTAATGGTAACACCATCCAGCGGCTGGCGGGCAGTATTGGTAACGGTGCCTTTGATGACCGACTGGGCAAACAGGCAGCAGGGCAATAAGAGGATAATTAATGATAAGGCTTTCTTCATGGTGTATTATCCAAAAATAGCATTCCTGGGGTGGTTTTTGCAGGTTGTGGCAAATAAAATCGGAGGTTAACTGAGTCTAATGCTATGCTTTCATAGTTCTGTTTATCCCCGGCATGCTGTATAAGTCGGCGGTAGTTTGTAGTTTTACGGCGGTCTATCTATTGGCTTATGAAAAACTGGTTGTTGCTGATTCCGGCGTTGTTCGTGTTATCATGTAAAAGTCCTGCTGAAAAGGAAGAAACCCGGCAGCTTAACAAACTCGCCGAAGATTACGTGCACCTGGGTTTAACCATTGGCCAGTACGACGAAGCCTTTGTGGATGCTTACTATGGTCCCGACTCACTAAAACCCAAACAAGCCGCCGGCGAAGATTTTCCGAAAGACAGCCTTTTAGCCTCGGTTAATGAATTGACCAATGCCTTGGGCAACCTGTCTCACGCCTCCACTATCGACTCTAATAAAATGCGCGCCAACTGGATGTACGACCAGTTGATGGCCTTTAGCCGCCGCATCCGTATTGCCAGCGGCGAGTACGAATCTTTTGATGATGAGTCGAAACAGTTGTTCGGCGTAGTAGCGCCCGAGTATAACGAAGATTATTTTAAAGCCTATATAGACCAATTGGACAGCATTTTGCCCGGCAGAGGTAACGTAAACGACCGCTTCCAGAAACTGGCACGGCAATTTGTCATCCCCAAAGATAAACTGGAAACCGTAATGAACGCCGCCATTGCCGAAGCCCGCAAGCGTACCAAAGCCCACTACCAGTTGCCTGCTAACGAAAGCTTTACCCTCGAGTTTGTAACCGACAAACCATGGACAGGCTACAACTGGTACAAAGGCAATTACAAAAGCGTTATCCAGATTAATACCGATACCAAAGCTTATATTGAACGCGCCATTGATGTAGGCAGCCACGAAAGCTATCCCGGTCACCATGTGTATAACATGATGCTCGAGAAAAACCTATACCGCGGCCGTGGCTGGGTGGAATTGTCGTTATATCCGCTGTTTAGTCCGCAATCGTTAATTGCTGAAGGCAGCGCCAATTATGGTGTGGAGCTGGCCTTTCCGGGTAATGATAAGGTGAACTTTGCCAAAGCCACCTTGCTGCCCCTGGCTGGATTAGATACTGCCGGAATCGACGTGTATTTTAAAGCCCTGGCCATTAAAGCCAAACTGAACTACGTGCGCAACGAAGTAGCCCGCGGACTGATTAACGATACCATGACCCGCAGCAAAGCCCTAAGCTGGCTGCGCAAATACGGACTGATGAGCGATGAGGTTGCCGAAAAGTCGCTCGACTTTATTAAGAAGAACCGCAGTTACGTCATCAACTACAATTACGGGCAAGACTTGGTTAAAAACTATGTAGAGCAGCACGGCGGCACCGCTAAAAACCCCGAAAAACGCTGGGAGGTATTTGGCCAGTTGCTGAGCAGCGAGGTTTCGCCTGCCAGTTTGGTGAAGCATTAAGGCGGTGTTCCTCTTAAAATAGTTAATGACAAAGCCTCTTGATTAAGTTTTCAGGAGGCTTTACTGTTTAAGCTGATTTTGATGGTTAATAAGCTTTTTTGAAATATCATACCTCATCAAAACATCTGACCGAGCCAAACAAATATTCTTCTGTTGTTTAACAAGCATTTTATTTTCATAGCTTTAGCATAACTAAATCATCGCTATCACCTATGCAGCCCGCATCATTCAGGCTAAACCAGCGTTCTATATTAATAGGCGTCGGTGCCATCATTGCCATACTTTTAGCCGTTTTCTTTATTTTTAAAAAGCCTAAAAAAACGTACAACCACGAGTTTAGCAAGTACATACAGTCGTATACTACCGGGGTTATTTCGCGCACCGGCACGGTACGCATTAAACTATCCGATCAGGTACAGGTAACCCATGCGCAAAACGAAGAATTAAAAGGCAAAGTTTTTGATTTTTCGCCGTCGGTTAAAGGAAAAGCCTATTGGGTAGACGCGCAGACTATTGAGTTTAAGCCCGAAGCCGAACTCGACCCTGATAAACACTATGATGTTGATTTTGACCTGGGCTTGGTTACTAAAGTGCCTGACGAGTTGAAGCATTTTACCTTCGATTTGCAGACCATCAAGCCCGATTTCGTGATTGATTTTAACGGGCTGCAATCGGCCACGGCTACTTCCTTGGAAAAAATGAAGTTTACCGGCAGCATCCAGACTGCCGATTTTGAAGACCCGGCAAAAATTGAAAAGATGCTGACTGCATCGTATACCTCACCGGTTAGCATTACCTGGCATCACAACAAGCTCAGCAAAAAGCATGAGTTTGTGGTAAATAATGTGCCGCGGGCCAGGGGCAAAGCTTCTAAACTGGAACTGCAATGGAACGGCGACCCAATTAACGTGGAAAATACAGGAGAGGAAACCGCTGAGATACCTGCCGTGGGCGATTTTAAACTTTTGCAGGTTAAAGCCATACAAGACCAGGAAGAGTACGTCTTATACCAGTTTTCAAACCCAGTAAAAATAGGTCAGGAGCTCAGAGGGCTTATCGGTTTGAGCAATATGGGTGAGTTAACTTATACCATTGAAGGGAGTATGATAAAGCTGTATGCCCCCGAGCATTTACAGGGTAATTATACTGCTATTGCCAACGAGGGCATTGAAGATATTACCGGCAAAAAGATTGGCCGCAGTTACAGCGCCAATGTGTTTTTCGAAAACCGCATGCCGGCGGTGACTATTCCGGGTAAAGGCGTTATTTTACCTGATTCGGGCAGGTTGATGATGCCGTTTGAAGCTGTTAATTTGAACGCGGTTGACGTGAGCATCATCAAAGTATATGAAAATAACGTACCGCAATATTTTCAAAGCAATGGTTTTGACGGGCAGGAGCAATTGCGCCA
>CAJYSL010000147.1 GCA_913777515.1 uncultured Mucilaginibacter sp. | reverse complement strand
TTCATGGTTCATGGTTCATGGTTCATGGTTCATGGTTCATGGTTCATGGTTCATGGTTCATGGTTCATGGTTCATGGTTCATGGTTCATGGTTCATGGTTCATGGTTCATGGTTCATAAGGTAAGTTTTCTTCATTTACGTTGTTTCAATTTATCAAACTATTCTACCAATAAACTAATGACTAATGAACCAATAAACTAATCAACAACTCAACCACTCAACTCCCCTGCTAAAACCCTATCTTTGTAATTGCAAAGCGTTCTATCGCTGCCCGGTTTAGGCCGGGCGGAGGAAAGTCCGGGCAACATAGAGCATCCTGCTTCTTAACGGGAAGGCGCCCTGCAGCGGGCAACAGCCAGTGCCACAGAAAATATACCGCCCCTAACCGGGTAAGGGTGAAAACGTGAGGTAAGAGCTCACGGCAGGTACAGGTAACTGTATTTGCGGTAAACCTCAGGAGTTGAAAAACCAAATAGGTCCCAAAATGGAAGTTGCTCGCTTCTGTGTGCTGTGCAAATAGCAACGTTGGGATGGGTAGGTTGTTAGAGCCGGTTAGCAATAGCCGGTCCAGATTAATGATAGAAACTGCCTTTAGGCAGCACAAAACCCGGCTTACAGCTTTGCTGCTGCTTTAATCCCTTATTGTTAAACAATAAGGGATATTTTTTTAAACCAAATGCCCAAGTGTTTGTTTTACTATACGAATCCCTGTATTTTAGCAGCCGAAACAGACTACCTCCTGAAAGAAAAACATGGCAAAAATTTTAATTATTGACGACGAGCGCGCAATTCGTAATACCCTGCGCGAAATATTAGAGTACGAAGATTTCCAGGTTGAAGACGTTGACAATGGCATCGACGGTCTCCAGCTGATTCAGAAAAACGACTATGATTTGGTGCTGTGCGATATCAAAATGAATCGTATGGACGGCATGGAGGTTCTTACCGAAGGCTTAATCATTAAACCGGATTTGCCTTTTATCATGATATCGGGCCACGGCACAGTTGAAACCGCGGTAGAAGCCAGTAAAAAAGGGGCCTTCGATTTCATCTCTAAACCACCCGATCTTAACCGATTATTAATTACTGTACGTAATGCGTTGGACCGCGGTAGTTTAGTAACTGAAGCTAAAGTATTAAAAAGAAAAGTATCTAAAGTTCGTCCTATCTTGGGCGAATCGCAGGCTATCGTAAAAATTAAAGAAACAATTGATCGTGTTGGCCCTACCGAGGCGCGAGTGCTGGTTACCGGTGCCAATGGTAGCGGTAAAGAGCTAGTGGCCCGTTGGCTACACGAAAAATCGCACCGCAGTAATGGCCCAATCATCGAGGTTAACTGCGCGGCTATTCCTTCTGAACTAATTGAAAGTGAACTGTTTGGTCACGAAAAGGGTTCGTTTACGTCTGCCGTTAAACAACGCATCGGTAAATTTGAATCGGCCAACGGTGGTACGCTGTTTTTGGACGAAATTGGCGACATGAGCCACTCGGCCCAAGCCAAAGTATTGCGTGCATTGCAGGAAAGCCGCATTACCCGTGTAGGCGGTGAAAAAGAAATTGAGGTAGACGTACGTGTGGTAGCGGCAACCAACAAAGACCTGTTAAAGGAAATTGAAGACGGCAACTTCAGGATGGACTTGTACCACCGTCTAAGTGTAATCTTAATACACGTACCACCACTAATTGAGCGCCGTGACGATATTCCATTATTAGCCAACAGCTTTTTAGAAGAAATTTGTGCGGAATATGGTATGCCGACCAAACGCATTAGCGATGCAGGCCTGGAAGCCCTTAAAGCACTGCCTTGGACAGGTAACATCCGCGAGCTGCGCAACATGATTGAGCGTTTGATTATCCTGAGCGATAAAATAATCACCGATGGCGACGTTAAAGCTTTCGCTAACCCATCAGCACCTGTTGCGGTGACCGCCGGAGCTGCGCCTGCACCGCAAACAGATTACGAGCAGTTTAAAAATTTCCAGGAGTACAAGGATTTTGCCGAACGCGAGTATATTAAGTTTAAGCTGGAAAAGAACAACTGGAATGTTTCTAAAACAGCCGACGATATTGACATACAGCGCAGCCATTTATACAGTAAAATTGAAAAATTCGGATTAAAAAGGGGTGAATAACCCCTTTTTCTTTTTGCATCATTCGAGTTCTAATAAGCTTATAATGTTATTGTAATTACTTTGCAGCGTTACGCCTGTTTATGGCTGCTTTTTTAAAACAATTAAAGTAATTTAGCATTGCTTTAACGTAAATCTATCTGAGCTATGTTCAATTTCCGTATCTGTATTTTTTCGGCGGCTTTACTATTTAGTCAGTGCACTCCTAAAAACGAGCACCAGGGTCAAAGTAAACCTCAGACTACCCGTCCTAATGATACGGTATACACGTACAAAAAACCGTCGCCTAATGGCATTGGCAAAATGTACAAGGGCCGCGAAATTGCAAAGGTAATCAGCTTTAGCGGTGCCGGCTGGCTGGAACGCGATACCCGCAACCAGGAGGAAAACGTAAGCCTCGCTGTTAAATACTTGCCGGTCGACCAGAACAGCATCGTGGCCGATATTGGTGCCGGTACCGGCTTTTATACTTTTCGTATAGCTCCTAAAGTAAAAAAAGTAGTAGCTATTGAGTTGCAGGATGAGGCTTTGGAATATCTGAAAGAACGTGCCAAAACTTTAAAGCAATCAAATGTTGAAGTAGTTAAGGGAAGCGAAAAAGCGCCTAACTTACCGGATGGCAGCATTGACCTTGCCCTGATGGTAGATGTATACCATGAGCTTGAGTTTCCGCACGAGTATTTGCAGGCTTTGTATAAAGCTCTAAAACCCGGCGGTAAAATAGTTTTGCTGGAGTATAAAGGTGAAGACCCCGAAGTACCAATCAAAGAACTTCATAAAACTACAACTAAGCAAATCAGTAAGGAGTTAACTGCCAACGGTTTTTCTTTTATTGAAGATAAAACCGGCTTGCCGATGCAACACTTCCTGATTTATAAAAAGTAATAGCTAAAAGCTGTAGATAGCTTAACTGTCAAACTTATCTAACAGCTTTAATAAAGTCTCAAAATCTTTAGGGTAAGGAGCCGTGATAACTACTTCTTTTTCAGCATCAACCTTAAAAGTCAATTCATGGGCGTGCAGGGCGAAGCGTTTCATAATAGGCAGTTCCTCCTGGTCTTTACCTAAATGATATTTGCGTTTAAGTTGTGATAAAAATACCGGCTTGCCCTTGTACATCTCATCCCCGGCTATAGAAGCACGTTGAGTGGCCAAATGGATACGAATCTGGTGCATACGCCCGGTTACCGGCCGGCATTCTACCAAGGTGTAATGCTTAAAATATTTTAACGACTGGAACCAGGTTTCGGCCCGCTTACCATCCTGACGGCTGATAGATACGGTACCTTTACCAGTATTCAGTATCGGTAAATCAACAAGTAAATTATCAAATACATGGGTGCCTTCAATAACGGCATGATATACCTTTTTTACCTGGCGGCGTTCAAACTGCATAGACACCAGGCGGTAAGCTTCCGGGTTTTTGGCAATGATGAGCGCGCCCGAAGTTTCTTTATCTAAACGGTGACAAATCTGGGCATCTTCCCAATAGTTTTTGGCCAGCCTGAGCATACTGATTTCGCTGCTCCCCTCTCCCCGCTCGTCGAGCGAACTGATGAATGGCGGCTTGTTAACCACAAACAGGTTATCATCTTCGTAAATAATCAGGTCGGCAAACTTTGGAACTTTCATATCAAAAAAACAGAGCGCAAAAGTACGCTTATTCTATTGAAATGCTGAACCCGAATTTTGTTTGCTTTCATTAAGCCGGTTTACTGCCAGCAAACAAACTCAACAACCATACGGTTAATATAATAATTAACTCAAGAAAATATCATTCATAGTATCATCAATATGAGTAATAAGTCAGCAAGACCGGTAAAAACGCACGAGGAAAAATTGATAGACAAGGCCAAAAGTGCCATCGAAAAATTCTGGCCGCCTGAATCAGATAGCACTTTGCAGAACACAAAATCAGAACAAGAGCTAAATGAACGCGAAACTGAAAATCCCGAAAAACATACTACAAGCAAAAAGCAGCCCTTAGCTGACGAAGATTCGAAAAAGGGAAAAGGGATAAAGGCCAAAACTAATCCAGTTAAGAAATAGAAAGATTGACGGGAAGCAATCAAAGAGCGGCATTTAAAGAAACCCGAGCTACTATATTTTCATAATAAGTAAACTTTTTATTTTTGAATTAGGTTAAGGTGATATGAGAAAACTCTTCATCTACTTTACTAATATAGTGGCAGTTACCTGGATGGTAGCTACTGCTCAGCCGGGTCATGCTCAGTCGCCTAAATTACAGCAAGTTTATGCTGATAAAACCTATCAGTTTACCGGCGTTGCCATATCTGCCAAAAACCGGTTGTTTGTTACCTACCCGAGATGGTCAACGATTTATAAATACGCCGTGGTTGAGGTGATGCCTGATGGTACGGCAAAACCCTTCCCTGATGCCGCCATGAACAACTGGCAACCCGGCCAAGATGGCCAAAACAAGTGGGTTTGTGTACAAACGGCCTATGTAGACGATAACGATTATTTATACATTGTTGACCCGGCCGCCCCGATGCTGGCCAAGGTAGTTGACAATAGCGCCAAGGTGGTAAAATTTAACCTTAACACCAATAAAATTGAAAAGGTTTACCGATTTACCGCCACTATTGACAACAGCAGCTACCTGAACGACATCAGGGTAGATACCGAAAAACAGATGGCCTACCTGACCAATTCGGGCACCGGCGGCATTGTTATTTTGGATTTAAAAACAGGTAAATCTCGCCAGGTATTACAAAGCCACAAATCAGTTAAACCCGACCCCAATTATAAATTTGTGATTGATGGCCGCCAGTTGATGAAACAAGGTCAACCTGCAGTGTTTAACTCCGATGGGATAGCGCTTAGCCCCGACCGTGCCTGGTTATATTACAAATCCATCAACGATAAAAAGTTATACCGCATCAAAACCGCTTCGTTGCTAAACGAAAAACTGACCCCGCAACAGTTAGGCGGCGAAGTAAAATATCTGGGCGAAGTGGCCAGTACCGATGCCATGATTTTTGACAAAAAAGGCAATTTATACTTAGGCGACATGGTCAATTATCGCATGATTCAAATTACCCCAAACCTGAAAGCCCACACCTGGTTTAAGAGCAAAAGCCTGATTTGGCCCGATACCTATTCTATTTCCAGGGATAATTACTTATACATTACCACTTCCCAAATTCAAAAACAACCCGACTTTAATAACGGCATAAACAAGCGAACTGAACCTTATAGAGTTTTCAAAGTAAAACTACCATAATTCAGTGTCGAGAACATAGAATCCATAATATGCAAATCAATAAGTACATAAATATGTATTTATTGGTTTGCATATGCTCGTTTAATTGGATATCAACTCAACTACGCTTCCGCTTAATGGAAAAAACTTTTATCTGTATTCTTGATTCTATACTCTCGACTCTAAAACTTATCCTGCCTGAAAGGGGTTAAAATTGCGCTGGCCTATCTCCATACCAGCGGCGCGGCAAACGGTTTTGTTGCCAAATTTAAAGTTGATGCTATCCATGGCTTTGTATAGTTTAATCTGCTCTTCGTTATCTTCAAACAAATTAATCTGGTAGCTGCCGCTGCATAACTGACTTAACTTAACACCAATCAGCCGGATGGGGCGATGCTGGTTCCAAGCGCGTTTAAGTAAGTTTTTAATGCCGGGTATGAGGATATGCTCCGCAGAGGTTAAGGCAATTTTTTCCTGCAAAGTGTGCGTCTCAAAATTATTGTATCTTATTTTGATAGCCAGGCACGAGGCCAGCTTGTTTTCGCTTCGCAGTTTAAAAGCCAGTTCTTCAGTCATGGATACCAGCATAGTTTCCAGGGTACGCTTATCGGTCGTATCTTGATGAAAGGTATGCTCGGTAGAGATAGACTTTCGTTCGCTGTGCGGAACAATCTCACTATAGTCAATACCCTGGGCTTTTTCCCAGATAAACTTGCCTGCCCGGCCAAAAACGCTTTCCAAAAAACGCAAATTACACCGCTGTAAATCGGCTATTTTTTCAATCCCATACTGGTAAAGTTTTTCGCAGGTTTTTTCGCCCAGCATGGGTATTTTGCTGATGTTGAGCGGAGCCATAAATTCCTTTTCGCGCCCGTGCTCAATACGAAGCTGTCCATTAGGTTTGGCCTGGTTGGTAGCCATTTTAGCAACCGTTTTACTGGAGGCCATCCCGAATGATATAGGCAAGCGTGTTTCACGGATAACGCGTTGCCTTAAATCGGTAGCTAATTGGTAAGGGTCGTAAAAGCGATCCATACCGGTTAAGTCAATATAAAACTCATCTACCGATGTTTTTTGATACAGCGGCACTGAATCATGGATAATCTGTGTCACCTCGCGCGAAGCCTCGGAGTAACGGCCGTGGCTGCCGTGCAAAAATATAGCATGCGGACAAAGCTTGTACGCCTTTGCACTGGGCATTGCCGAATGTATACCGTATTGCCTGGCCTCATAACTGCACGACGCCACCACTCCCCTGTCTTTTGAGCCGCCGATGATAACCGGCTTGCCAATCAAATCGGGGTTGAGCCGGCGTTCAACCGAAACAAAGAATGAATCGAGGTCGATGTGTACGATATGCCGCTTGAGTTCCACTCTGCAAATGTGAAGAAACAAATTTTAAAATACTAATATTTTTAGCAATTTTGTTTCCTCAACGATGACTTTATGAACAAGGATTATTTATTTGTGATTCCGCCTTCGGAATCTCTGTTACTACAGGTGAAACACTACAAAACCAAAGTAGCCGAAATTATAGGCCAATACGACGGCATGAATTCAAAAGCACATTTAACAGTGCATAATATGGCTAACGAAAATCCATTGGAAGTTGAATTCGCGCTGCAAAAAATAAAGGGGAGGTTATCCGAATTACCGTGCGTAAACATAGGAGTTAATGGATTTAAATATTTTCACCATGGGGAAACCATGACTATTTACGCGGCAATTAAAGGTACATACCAGATTGACAACTGGTTTCATGCCCTGAAAAAATGTTTTGGGAAATGTACACTTACGACACCGCATATTACTGTAGCAAGAAGCATATCTGCTAACAACTTTTTAAAACTGTGGCCTCAAGTAAGACAGCTGACTTACCAAGATAGTTTTATTGCAGATAAAGTACTGATATTTGAAAAAAACACCATTGCGGATGGTAAAGGCTCTACACTAATTGATACTATTCACTTTAAAAACGAACAAAATTCAGATAGGTCAACCTAAACCCTGGCTGTTTCGCTATCTCTACATACTACAAACAAACTTTTTAAATTGAGCATCAACCGTTTAACAGTAAGTTTACATTTAGTTACTAATAAACCGATAATTTTTCTACTTTTGTGCCGGGTAAGTCTTTTACGACCAGCTCCTCTTGAATCCCCCCAGGGTGGGAACGCAGCAAGGGTAGAGAGTTGAGCGGTGCGATAGAAGTAGCTTACCCATTTTTATTTTCTATACTTTTCTATTTCGCCTTTTTTCGGGTAAATCTGTTTTAAATTAATCTTTTTCGGTCCGCCTGTGTTTACATCTGTAAACTATTATGCAAATACAAGAAAGAATTAATGGCAACGAAGGCCGTTTTTACATACAGCAGGGTGAAGGAACTACTGGCGAAGTATTGTTTACCAAGCACAACAGCCACGAAATAGAAATTTATCATACCGAAGTGGCCGAAAAAGAACAAGGCCATCATGTGGGTGAAAAACTGATTGAGCATGCCGTAAATTATGCCCGGCAACATCAACTAAAAATAACACCATCTTGTACATTTGCCAAAGCCGTATTTGCCCGCAACCAAAGTTACCGGGACGTAATGGCCTAACTGATTTACATCTATGCTCGATTTAATTATTATTGGCGGCGGCCCTATCGGCTTAACCTGCGGACTGGCTGCACAAAAAGCAGGCTTAAGCTTTGTTATTTTAGAAAAAGGCACACTGATAAACTCGTTATACAATTACCCGGCCACCATGACCTTTTTTTCGACTTCAGAAAAGCTGGAGATTGGCGGCTACCCGTTTGCTACTACGCACGTTAAACCCAACCGCGCCGATGCACTGGAGTACTATCGCCGCGTAGCCCTTGCCAATAAACTTCCGCTGCAACTGTTTGAGGAAGTAAAATCTGTTGACCGGAAAGGCGCCAGCTATACTGTAAACAGCAGCAAGGGTACTTACGAAGCTAAAAACATTATTGTAGCAACAGGTTTCTACGACATATCGGTCAACCTTAATATTCCCGGCGAAGACTTGCCCAAGGTGAAGCATTACTACCAGGACCCGCATTTTTACACCTTGCAAAAGGTAGTGGTTGTAGGAGCCAGCAATTCGTCGGTTGATGTAGCACTCGAAACTTACCGTAAAGGCGCCGAGGTAACTATGGTGGTTCGCGGCAGCGAGATTAGCAATCGGGTGAAATACTGGGTAAGGCCCGATATTTTAAACCGGATTGAAGAAGGCAGCATCAAAGCCTATTTTAACTCCAACCTGAAAGCCATACGTGAGCGAGAGGTAGATATTGAAACACCTGACGGGTTAATTACCATCCCTAACGATTTTGTAATGGCCATGACGGGTTATAAGCCCAACTTTAACTTTTTACAAAAAATGGGCATCAAGCTTTCGGAGGACGGCAAATACATTCCGCAATATAACCCCCAGACTATGGAAACCAACCTGCCGGGCGTTTATCTTGCAGGTGTAGTATGCGGAGGTATGGATACGCACTTATGGTTTATCGAAAACTCGCGCGTACATGCCGAAATGATATTGAATGATATGATGAGTAAACGGAAATAAGAGCGGCGGGTAGTTACGGCTAATTTAAACGGACAACTGCTCGGCTGCGTACCTTTTGGCTTGGGTACGGGCCTTTACCAGCTCATATCCACCAAACAAAATAGCGCCAAAAAAGGCATCAGCCAACAGCATGTTGCGCTCAAAAGGAATTGCCATTAGTAACGACTCGCCGTAACCTAACAAACCTTTAGCATAATAGCTGCTTTGCAGCCAGGGCTCAATATCGGTAAGCAGCCAGTGTACTGCTACGCTGGCTAATGAGGCCAGTAACACATTGGCTACATTCACCTTTTTAATCAGGCTACCAATCAGCACCATAATCAACAGGCTGCCATATAGCCATAAAGCACTGTTGCTATACCATAAAACCAGTTTAGACGAGTAGAGGTAATTGATAAAAATATCGGTTACAAAAAGAGTGATGACCGACAGTAAGCCGGCTTTCCATTTGTCGGCAAAGTAGGCTCCGCCAAATATGGAGAGCGCACCAAGCGGACTAAAATTACTGAATAGCGGAAAATAAAAGCTTACCAGGCGCATAGCACCCGTGGCAGTAATCGAAACCAGTATAATCAGGATATAAGCAGGTGCGTTCAGCTTAACTTTTTGTAATGACATATCAAACGGTTAAAAGGCCAAATTTATTAAATTATAAGGTAATCTTTAGATGAATGAAAAATTACCATTTAGAAGACTTTTTAAGCCAAGCCACTACAGCATTTAAACCGCTTACTGTCAGCTTAAATATTAAATGCTGTTTGAAATAAGATAACTGCTTGCCGCCTTCGACTTTTTACCGCTGCGTTTTTCGAAAAAGTAATCTATACGCCCCAAATTAATACCTGCAAAACCCACCTGGTTAATGGTAGTAATCTGTCCGTCGAGATTTTTGATATCTTCGGGCTGCTCCATAAAAGTATGGGTGTGACCGCCAATGATTAAGTCGATATTCCGGGTATTTTTAGCCAGCACCTGGTCCGAAACCTTGTTATCGTTGTATTTATATCCTAAATGCGAAAGGCAAATTACTAAATCGCAATTCATCTCATTTTTAAGCAGGGCAGCAACTTCGTTTGCTTTCTGTATAGGGTCAAGGTAGCGTGTTTCTTTATAATTACGTGGGTCAACCAAACCGGCCAGCTCAATACCTAAACCAAACACGCCAATCTTTAAACCAGTTTTTTGAAACACCTGGTAAGGCTTGCTCGACTGGTGCATCACTGTATTACTGAAATCGTAGTTACTTACCAAAATCGGGAAGTTGGCATTCGGCAGTTGCTTGTAAAAGCCGTCGATGGTATTGTCAAAATCGTGGTTGCCCATAGTGGCCGCATCATAGCCCATCTGGCTCATCAGTTTCATTTCCAGTTCGCCACCAAACAGGTTAAAGTAAGGCGTGCCCTGAAAAATATCGCCCGCATCCAACAGCAACACATTATCCTGCTCGGCCCTTATTTTTTTAATTAATGCCGCACGGCGTGCTGTACCACCCAACCCCTGGTTTTTAGAACCATCCATCGGGAAGGGCTCAATACGGCTATGCACATCATTGGTATGCAAAATAGTTAGCCGTTGCACGTCGCCAGCGGCCAGTGCATCTAATGAATATGTGCTTAACGCCGCGGCAGCCAGTGCTGTACCACCGGTACGGATAAAACTTCTGCGGTTAATTTTTTGTAATTCTTCCATCGAGTTGAGCATCTATTGGTTTCCCGGCTGCTGTTTGTTGTTTTACGTAACTAATCAGGGCATCGCGCACGCGCATGCCCAAAACTTTCCGCTCCAGCGGATTGGTCAGCCCTTTAACGTTATCACCGCCGTTGGCTATATAATCTGATGTTAAAACGCGGTAAGTACGGTTACGGTCAAACGGCTGCCCTTTGATGAGCACCTGCTGCGCCTGTCCGTTAACAATGTTGAATTTCAGATTGCTGACCGGCTGACCGCCGCTTCGTGCTAAAAAGTTCAGCAATTGCTCAACATCAGTCCCCTTAAGCGTGAGCACCACCAGCTCATTTTCAAACGGCATCAACTCAAACATGGTACTGAGGGTGATGTTGCCCTGCGCAATATCATTACGCAAACCGCCTTTGGTAGTCGGCAGCGCAAAATCAATCGCAGGGTCAATTTTTAGTGCTTCCGCATTTACGGCATCGGCAAAAAAGTTACCTAAAAGGCTTTCTGTTTCGCCGCTTTTAGTAAGCAGACGGGCACTTTGGCCAATCACGGCACTCATCTGCGCTTCCATTTTTTGCTTGTAAGGCAGGTAAGTTTTGATGACCGCCGAATCGGCCGACACGGAGCTATTAATATTATACTCGCTGCGCTTGGCTTCGACTAAAGTATAATGCGACTTGCACGATGCCAGCAGCAACGCTGCACCATAAATAAACCGGGTGATGTTAAAACGCATATCAGGATTTAATGCAAGTGTGGCGGCCACGATGTGCCTAACCAACCTGCACTGCAAAGATACCTACTGTATCGTTAATTATGCAGGCTGCTAAATGCGTGTAAATGTAAAATATTTGGTAGCTTGACGCACCTATTGTTACCATTTTAGATTTACAGTCAATTTTACAAAAGCATTGCCTAATTGAAGCTTTGTGTTGTTATCATTGCTATATTATACATCCGACCTATGTTTTCAGAACCCTCGTACCTGGCAGCCCGCATGGTAGCCGAAACCATTGAAACCCATTTTGCCGACCATTTGGCCCAGGCACGCGAGCTTGGCGAACAGCAATTGGCTACGGCCTGCAGTGCCGGCATTATAGAGGCCGTTATTGATATTGCGTTTTGGGCCAGCCTACGCCGCGAGGAAGGACGACCGGTAAGTATCTCTTTAGCGTTGCTGGAACCCGAACAGGCAGGCAAACCTTTAATATTTGGCAACCGGCTACGGCTTACCCCCCAAAACCTGGTTAAGCTGGCCCCCGCTGTTGAGCAGCCGGGTATCCATTTAGGCGTATGGTACGAGAACGATGAGTTATATATTTGGGGTACTACCCACACTGTACCGGGTATTTGTTTTGTTTTAGAAGTAGTTGAACCCGGACTACTGGTGATTAAACACCGCCGGTTGGATGGCTTCGGTAAGTTTGTAAACGTAGCCGTACTTCACGGCGACCAGATTAAAGTGCTCGACGAAAAATCGATGGGTATTGCCGACTGTCCAGCATTGCATGCCTCGCTGATGAATATGTCGCTGCCATCATTTATGGGCGAAACCTTTAATGTGCTGGTGCAATTGGCCGCTAGTGTGCGCATACATCGCCGCGGCGGATTGGTGCTTATTGTTCCTGATGGCTCGGACCAGTGGCGGGAATCGGTAATCAGCCCTATCAAATATCCGGTTACACCACCCTACTCTGCCATACCCGATTTGATGAAGCAAAGCGAGCAGGAACGCGATACTTTTGAATGGAAGGAATCATTGCTGCAGGCTATTGACATTATTGGCGGCTTTACGGCCGTTGACGGCGCTACGGTGATAACTCAACATTATGATTTGCTCGCCTTTGGTGCTAAAGTAGCACGGTCGGCTCATAGTGTTCCGGTCGAGGAAATTATCATGACCGAACCCGTGGCCGGTGCGCAGGCTACCCGTATGCACCCGGCGCAAAACGGTGGTACCCGCCACCTGGCCGCCGCCCAATTTGTGCACGACCAGCATGACGCCGTTGCCCTGGTAGCCTCGCAAGACGGCCAGTTTACGGTATTTGCCTGGTCGGAGAAACTGAACCGCGTGCATGCCCATCGTATTGATGTATTGCTGCTTTAAGCTGACAAGTTTCTTCACTAAGCTCTAGCTTACTGCCAATGACTGATAATTTTTAGTTTTTGCGGATGATTACCCGGGGCTTTGTTTTTGCCACAAGATAATTTTGCAACGATGATAATATCATTTGTGATTATTCCGTTTTAATTGTAGATTTGACAATTAACCAATTACAGCTACATAGGTAGTTGCTCCTTTATACTTTTACTAATTCGTAAATTTCTGCTTTACAGCGAGTAATGATAATAAAAAAAATTATCGCGACTGCTTTCATTGGCATGTGGGCAGCGCAAGGCATAGCGCAGGTAAAACCGGTTCAGAGTTTTCCGCTTAATGACGTACGCTTGCTGAAAAGCCCTTTTGAGCAGGCCCAGCAAACCGACATGAAGTACATGTTGTCGCTTAACCCCGACCGTTTACTGGCCCCCTATTTAAAAGAAGCAGGCTTAACTCCAAAGGCTCCATCATATGGTAACTGGGAAAATACCGGGCTCGACGGGCACATTGGCGGGCATTACCTTTCGGCTTTGTCGCTCATGTATGCCTCTACCGGTAATGCTGAGGTGAAGAAAAAGCTCGACTATATGCTGTCTGAATTAAAACGATGCCAGGATAATAACGGCAATGGGTATGTAGGCGGCATACCCGGCGGCAAAGCCATGTGGCAGGAAATTGAAAAAGGCAACATTAACGCCAACAGCTTCGGGCTTAACAATAAATGGGTACCGCTATACAACATTCATAAACTGTTTGCCGGTTTGTACGATGCTTACACGGTTGCTGGCAACGCCACTGCCCGCGACATGCTACTTAAGCTGACCGATTGGTTTTATAACACCACCGCTAAACTAACCGACGAGCAGGTGCAAACCATGTTGCGCAGCGAGCATGGCGGATTGAACGAGGTATTTGCCAATGTTTACGGCATCACCGGGAATAAGAAGTACATGGAAATGGCCCGCCGGTTTTCACACAAAGCTATCCTTCAACCTTTAGAAGCACATAAAGATGAACTAACCGGCATACATGCCAATACGCAAATACCTAAAGTTATTGGTTTTGAACGTATTGCCCAGTTAAGCGGCGATACGAGTTATAACAGTGCTGCTGCCTTTTTTTGGCAAACGGTAGTGAATCATCGCACGGTAGCCATAGGCGGCAACAGCGTAAGGGAGCATTTTAACCCTGCGGATAATTTTTCGTCGATGATTGAATCGCGCGAGGGGCCGGAAACCTGCAACTCCTACAATATGCTGAAGCTGACGCGCGATTTGTTTTTGAGCAATCCGACGTCATCTTACATTGATTACTATGAGCGTACGCTTTATAACCATATTCTTTCGTCGCAGCGCCCCGAAGGTGGGTTTGTTTATTTTACGCCGATGCGCCCTGGGCACTACCGGGTATA
>CAJYSL010000146.1 GCA_913777515.1 uncultured Mucilaginibacter sp. | reverse complement strand
ACCCCGGTCTTCCCAGGCATCCTCTATCATTTGTTTTAAAGTAGCGGCCATGCTTAAAATTTTCCCAAATATGAGAATTTTAAAGAAAATGCGACAGACAGATGTAAACTTAAGTCGGTAGGGCAGCCAACCGCCTGTTGATTGCAGAACTATTCCTGCATATAGCGCGTTTATTATACAGCAACGTACCGAACTGAAACCAAAGCCTCAGTTTTGCTTTGTTATTTGCTAATTTTGTTTAATTATGCCTGAAAAAGAAAAACTACGTATAGATAAATACCTTTGGGCCATTCGCATTTTTAAAACCCGTACCATGGCTTCTGAAGCGTGCAAGGCAGGGCGGGTAAAACTGAACGGCCAAAACATTAAAGCATCACACGAGGTAAAGGTGGGCGAAACCTATAATGTATCAAAAGGACTGGAGCGTAAAATTATTACAGTGACGGGTTTGCTCGAAAATAGGGTAGATGCCAAAACAGCTGTTAATTTTTATGCCGATTTAACGCCGAATGAGCAAACGCCTGGTTTTAAAAGTATGTTTCATGCACCGATTTTACGCCGCGACCGCGGTACTGGTCGCCCCACTAAGCGCGACCGCCGCGAGATAGATGACCTGCAGGATGGTTACTTTGAAAAGAAACAGGAAGAAGAGGAATGAAGCCAACGGTAAGTATTGAGTATTGCCCCAAATGCGGCTGGATGCTACGGTCCGCCTACATGGCCCAGGAACTGCTGACGACTTTTAGCGATGAAGTACACGGCGTTTTACTACAACCCAGCAAGGTGAGCGGCAGCTATGTTATTGGTGTAGACGGGAAAGTAGTTTTTAACCGTAAAGACGAAGGTCGTTTCCCGGAAATCAAAGAATTGAAGCAATTGGTGAGAGATGTGGTAAACCCTGAAAAGAGTTTGGGCCATTCGGACAAAAAGTAAAAATATAATCCGGCGACAGTTATCTCCAAAACAAAAAGAGCCGCGTAGTGAATTGATATTTACGCGGCTCTACTATTTTAATCTTGGCTGGTGTTGCTACCAGATAGATGGGAATTTTTGAGGATTGCTGTCGTACATAATTTCGTAAACCGCTTCGATGATATCATCAACCGATGGTTTGGTAAAGTAATCACCATCCGAGCCGTAAGGCGGACGGTGGTCTTTAGCACAAAGCGTTTTGGGCGCTGCATCCAGGTAACGGTAACCACCTTGCTTTTCTAAAACATTCTGCAAAATATAGGCAGATGCACCACCCGGAACATCCTCGTCTACCACCAGCAGCTTATTTGTTTTTTGCAAGGAGGTTACGCAGGCGTTATCCAAATCAAAAGGATACAAGGTTTGCGGGTCAATTACTTCGATGTTGATACCCATCGTTTTAAGCTCGGCAGCGGCTTCTTGTACAATGCGCAGGGTAGAGCCGTAAGAAATTACGGTTACATCGGTGCCGGGTACCACTATTTCGGCAATGCCTAATGGCACTGTAAATTCGCCAATGTTGGTAGGCAGCTTTTCTTTTAAGCGGTAACCGTTCAGGCTTTCAATTACCATGGCCGGTTCATCGCCTTTTAATAAGGTGTTATACATACCGGCGGCCTGGGTCATGTTGCGCGGCACACAAATATGAATGCCACGAAGTGTATTTAACAAAGCCCCCATCGGCGAGCCCGAATGCCAGATGCCCTCCAAACGGTGACCACGCGTGCGAATAATCAATGGCGCTTTTTGTCCGCCACGGGTGCGGTAGCTCAAGCTGGCCAAATCGTCGCTTAAAACGGTGATGGCCCAAATCCAGTAATCCAGGTACTGTATTTCGGCAATTGGTTTTAAACCGCGCATCGCCAGGCCCATGCCCTGACCAATAATGGTGGACTCGCGGATGCCAGTATCCGTAATACGTATATCGCCATATTTGGCCTGTAAGCCAGCAAAGCCCTGGTTAACGTCGCCAATGGCACCCACATCCTCGCCAAATGCCACAATGCGCTCGTCGCGCTCAAATGCGGCATCAAAGCAGGCATTCAGTACTTCGCGGCCATCCATCAGTTTGGCATTTTCATCATAAGTAGCTGCAACAACAGGTACCCGTAATGGCGAAAGGGGAGTATCCGAAAACAGCTTTGAGTTGAAACGTTCGCGGTTAAGCGCCATTTCGCCGTCAAGCCAGTCAGTTAATACTTTACGCTCGGGCAAAGCTTCTTTAGCGGTAACACGCAGCGCCTTACGTATGGCGTTCACGATGTCGCGGCGGCCAGGGTCAACACAAGCGCGCAAATCAGATGCAATATCTCTAAGCTGTTGTACTGATGAATGCTGAGCCAACTGGTCAATCAGCGAAGCGGCTTCGTCCAGTTCGGCCTTAATTTCGGCCAACAATTCGTTCCAGGCCTCGCGCTGGGCGGCACGCACATGCTTCTTGGCATTTTCCTCCAACTCATCAAGCTCCTGCTCGGTAATGATGGCTGAACTAACCATCCAATTGCGCATCTGCAGCAAACAATCATGTTCGGCTTCCCAGGCTAACCTGTCGGCCGATTTATAACGCTCGTGCGAGCCTGAGGTGGAGTGCCCCTGCGGTTGGGTAATTTCGGTTACGTGGATTAGCACGGGCACATGCTGCGTACGGCATAGCTCAATAGCCATGGCGTAGGTTTCGCACAAGGCTGCATAATCCCAGCCGCGCACCTTAAATATTTCGTATCCGTTGGTACCATCCTGGCGCTGAAAACCCCTAAGGGCTTCCGAAATATCTTCTTTGGTAGTTTGCAAACTGGCCGGAACCGAAATGGCATACGCATCATCCCATATGGAAATGGCCATAGGCACCTGCAATACGCCAGCTGCGTTAAAAGTTTCTAAAAATATACCCTCAGAGGTAGATCCGTTGCCGATAGTGCCAAAGGCTACCTCGTTACCATTAACAGAAAACTGCTTTAATCCTTCCAGTTCTTTATTCTGACGGTATAGTTTAGATGCATAAGCCAGGCCCAGTAAGCGTGGCATATGGCCGCCGGTGGTCGATATATCTGCCGAGCAGTTCATGGTTTCGGCCTGGTTAATCCAGGTACCGTCGGGGTTGGCAAAACGGGTAGCATAATGGCAATTCATCTGCCTGCCTGCTGATGCCGGGTCTTTTTCGATATCCGGGTGGGCGTAAAGCTGAGCAAAAAACTCTTTTAAGGTGCTCATGCCCGTAGCAAACATAAACGTTTGGTCGCGGTAGTAGCCAGCCCGCCAGTCTCCTTTTTTAAAAGACTTAGCCATAGCCAATTGGGCTACTTCTTTGCCGTCGCCAAAAATACCAAACTTAGCTTTACCCGTAAGCACTTCGCGGCGGCCCAGTATGCTGGCCTGCCGGCTTTCGTAGCCCATGCGGTAATCATTAATAACGATATTTTTAAAATCGTTAAAGCTGAGTTCGTTGTCGGTAAAGTTGCCGGTAGCCGGTTGGATGCTTTCTGGCATATTTAATTCGTTTTGCCGGTAAAAATAAAAAATTCTGTATTGAAAATACCAGTTATGGCATTTAATGGCATTTATCTGTAATAACGTAAAGTAAGCATAGTTTTTGATACCACTTATTAAACTAATGAATTATATTTGCGTATAAGCTATAAAAAAGAACATGAAAAAACTGATTATACTATTTGCCGTAATTCTAGGATTCTCAATTACCGCATCTGCTCAGGACAACCAAAAACCTGAGTTTAAATTTAACGAAGAAAAGCATGATTTTGGTAAAGTGCCTAAAGGTAAACCGGTTACCACGGTATTTGAATATACCAACGTAGGCGTTGAGCCACTGATACTTACCGAAGTGCGCCCGACTTGTGGTTGTACCATTGCTGATTATACTAAAACTCCGGTAAAAAAAGGTGATAAAGGTACTATCTCTATTACTTACAATGCCGCAGTAGCTGCACCGTTCAGCAAAACCATTGTAGTTACCTCGAATGCTAAAACACCCGTTAAAAATTTGATTATTTCGGGTGAAGTAATAGAAACTGCTGCTGCGAGCCGCTAATACTTTGTAACATTTATATTGAAGAAAGGCGCAATTTTGCGCCTTTCTTTGTTTATGCTTTTTGTAATTTTGTAAAATGCCAACTATCTCAACAAAAGGGCAGCACATGCCTGCTTCGCCCATACGTAAGCTTACCCCATTTGCCGAAAAGGCTAAACAGGATGGTAAAAAGGTTTATCATTTAAATATCGGCCAGCCTGATATCGAAACTCCGGAAGGGATGCTTAATGCGGTTAAGAACATTGATTTTAAAGTTTGGGCATATACCGCTTCGGAAGGTACACTGTCTTACCGTAAAAAGCTGACTGAGTATTACAACAAGCTTAACTATAATATTGCACCGGAAAATATTATTGTAACCACCGGCGGTTCTGAGGCCATTACGATTGCCATGATGACCTGCCTTAATCCGGGCGACGAGGTGATTATTCCTGAACCGTTTTATGCCAACTACAATGGTTTTGCCTGCCAGAGCGACATTGTGGTGAAGCCTATTTTATCGTACATTGAAAACGGTTTTGCTTTACCTGCCATCAGCGAGTTTGAAAAGCTGATTACCGACAAAACCAAAGCCATTATTATTTGCAACCCCAATAATCCAACCGGTTACCTTTACTCGAAAGCCGAATTGGAAGCTCTGAAAGAATTGGTGCTGAAATATGATTTGTACCTGTTTTCTGACGAGGCCTACCGCGAGTTTTGCTATGATGGACGTGAGTTTATATCACCAATGCACCTGGATGGCCTGGAAGAGAATGTGATTGTGATGGATACGGTAAGTAAACGCTACAGTGCCTGTGGTGCACGTTTAGGCTGTTTAATTACCAAAAACAAGCAGGTTTTAACAGCAGGATTAAAATTTGCCCAGGCACGTTTGAGCCCGGGTTTAGTTGAGCAGATTGCCGGCGAGGCTGCCGTTGATACACCGGATACTTACTTTGAAGCCGTAAGTAAAGAATATACACACCGCCGCGATGTATTGGTAAATGCACTGAACCAAATGGATGGCGTATTTTGCCCCAACCCAGGTGGTGCATTTTATGTGGTAGCTAAATTCCCGATTGATAACGCCGATAAGTTTTGCCAGTGGATGCTGGAAAGCTTTAGTCATGAAAACGCCACTGTAATGATGGCCCCGGCTACCGGCTTTTATAGCACACCGGGCGCTGGCCAGAATGAAGTACGTATGGCCTACGTTTTAAATGCTGACGATTTGCAAAAGGCTATGGTTTGTTTACAGGAAGCCCTGAAAGTTTATCCGGGTAGGGTAGAGCAGCCTGAAACTGCAGTTACGATGCAAGCTTAAACAAAACATTAATTCATAAAAAATGCCCTTGCGATTTGCAAGGGCATTTTTTATGAATTAAAATCGGGTAATCAGATTACAGTTTACCAACTTCTTCAACTAAGTCAATTAATTTGTTTGAGTAACCCCACTCGTTATCGTACCAAGATACAACTTTAACAAAGTTGTCATTCAAAGCGATACCTGCTTTAGCATCAAAAATTGAAGTGCGTGCATCACCTTTAAAGTCTTCAGATACTACTTCGTCTTCAGTATAACCTAAAATACCTTTTAATTCGCCTTCAGAAGCTTCTTTCATAGCCGCTTTGATAG
>CAJYSL010000145.1 GCA_913777515.1 uncultured Mucilaginibacter sp. | reverse complement strand
AAAATAGACAGAATTTGGATGTCCAAATTATCAATTTCTAAATTTTGAGCTTTTCTATGCGGCATAAATTTGTAATTAGGTATTTATATACAAGGATAATTAAAAATCAACTAAAAATGCAAATATTCCGTTGAAATATTTGCAAAAAACTAATGGCGGTCTTAAATTTGTATTAAGCAAGTCAGAAAACTTGTTTGTTCTTTACAAAAAACTATACTGTTGGGTGGTGAAATTTTTGGCAGACACACCTCCTTGTCCCGGTGGCGGAGAATATGGGAAACCCGAAGCGGGCTAACCACTCTTTGAAGGTTCGAGTCCTTCCCCAACAGCTCTTCTCATAATTTAGGTTTATAATTGGTTAGTAAAAGTCCCCCTGCCCATCAGGGGGCTTTGCTGTTTTTAAGGGTTTGCTAAAACGTTTTTCATAAATCCAGTTTATTTCAAGGCCTAACTTGCTTACAACATTTTACGTATCAATATTAAATCATCATTAGAATTGATGATGAGCTAATAATATCAAAATATAACCTAAGTAACTTTACGGTATAAAATTTACTTATGCAGCTTGCATATTTTTGCCCGAAGCATCTTAAATTAATTCTCCTGATTGCACTATTGAGTATTTCCGTTTTTGCTAACGCGCAGTACTCGGTATCTGCCTGTGCTTTTGCCCATAATGATTATTGGCACAAACGCCCGCTGTATGATGCCTTAAATAATGGTTATACCCACGTAGAGGCCGACGTTTACCTGCGAAACGACAAGCTGATTGTAGCGCACCTGCTGCCATCACTCAAAAAGCATAATACTTTAGAGCGCCTATACCTTGACCCGTTGATGAAATGTATTAACGGTACCGACTCCACAACTCGGCGCCCGGCTTATCCGCTTACCTTAATGATAGATATTAAATCAAACGGGGAGCGTACTTACGAAGTGCTAAATCAGTTGCTGCAAAAATACCGTCCGGTATTGTCGGGTGTAGAGGATGGTCATTTTGTACAGCGTGAAATCACCATTGTACTATCAGGCCATAAACCGGTTAAAGCGCTTAAGGCGCAAAGCTCGCGCTGGGCTTTTATTGATGAGGATTTAAAAACCGTTGCCCGAGATACGGCAGCTCAAAACATTTACCAAACCGCCAGTTGTAAATATTCTTCACTGATTCAGTGGCGAGGCAAAGGAGACTTGCCTTATTACGAAAAACAGCGCTTGTGCAGATTTGTTAACATGGCGCACCGGTTCGGAAAAAAAGTGCGCCTCTGGAAATCGCCCGATAATCCGGTAGTATGGAATGCACTTTTGCAATGTGGCGTTGATTTAATCAATACTGATAAGCTGGTTAAGCTCCGGCAGTTTTTGACTGGCCATACCATCGTGTCGGTAGGTGCAAAACATTCGGCAGCTGGTGATAATTTCTAAACATTAGCTTAAAGTTGCCTTGATGCTGCTTTAACTATTTGATAATTAATAGTTAGCATTACCTAAAGGTAGCTGTTCTACTTTTAAACCATGATCATGATTTACAATGACGTGGTTCGGATACAAGAAGAAATCTTCAGTTCTTCATCGCGATTTACCGTCGTGCCGCAGGCGCTGTACAATCAATCAGGCAGGGTAAACAGGCGCTTAATCAATATTGAATTAGCGCTGCAAAAAACGCGGCAACGCCCGGCCGACGAGCGCTTTTTTACCCAAACGTCCATTGCTTAAACCGGAAGAATATGCAAAGAATATTATTCATGACCGGTTCTATGAATCAGACCCTGCAAATGCATAGTATAGCTGCCCAGCTGCCCGATGCAGATTGCTGGTTTAGTCAGCTTTTTTCTGATTCGCCTCTGCTTAACTATTTTCTTAACCATACTTCGGTTTTAAACAGCACTATCTTATCGCGCAAGTTCAGGCAGCAGGCCGAAACTTATCTGAGGCAGCAAGGCGCGCAGATTGATTACGGCGCAAAGCTTCATAAGTATGATTTAATCGTGTATTGTTCTGATATGATTGTGCCCAACCGTTTAAAGCAGTATAAATCTGTTTGGGTGCAGGAGGGCATGATTGACCGTTATACTTTTAAAAGCGAACTGGTTAAAAGAGCCGGTTTGCCTGCCTATTGGTGTGGAGATACATCACTTAACGGCTCATCCAATAAGTGCGATATTTATTGCGTAGCCTCGGCAGGTTATCAGCAGTTTTTTGCTGCCAGAGGTACCCGGGCCAGTAAAATGGTAGTGACCGGAATGCCTAATTATGATAACCTGGAGCAATACCGTAACAACGATTTTCCGCATCATAACTATGTGATGGTAGCCACTACCGATATGCGCGAAACCTATCGTTACGAAAACCGTCCTGCTTTTATCACACATGCCACCCGCATAGCCGATGGTCGGCAAATGCTATTTAAACTCCATCCCAACGAAAATAAAGAACGGGCCATTACCGAAATTGAAAAATATGCTCCCGCGGGTACATTAATATATAGCAGCGGTAATACCAACCACATGATTGCCAATTGCTGCGAACTCATCACCCAGTACTCAACCGTGGTTTATACCGGTATTGCCCTCGGCAAAAAAGTGCATTCGTGGTTTGATGTTGACGAGCTGGAGCGGCTGATGCCCGTGCAAAATGGCGGTGAGTCGGCTGCCCATATTGCGCACGTATGCCGGTGTTACTTAAATCATCAGGGCGATAAAACCACATTCAATCCGCAGGAGATTGCTCCGCTGCCTGAAACGGTTATTCAGTTAAACGAGGTCTGCTAAATTTTATACATGATAGCCAGCAAAATAGTCATTGTTATTCAGGCCCGTATGGGGTCGAGCCGCTTGCCCGGTAAAGTAATGCTGCCGGTATTAGGTAAAACCTTGCTGGCCCGCATGGTAGAACGGGTGCAAATGAGCCGGCATAAGTTTACCATTGTGGTAGCTACGTCTGATGAAAGTGCTGACGATGTGATTGCAGCCGAAGCCGACCGCATAGGCGTTGCCGTTCATCGCGGTAGCCAGACCAATCTGCTCGACCGTCATTACCGGGCATCGCGCGAGTTGGATGCCGATGTGGTACTCAAAATTCCGTCAGACTGCCCGCTGATTGACCCTCGAATCATTGACCAGGTACTTGGTTTTTACCTGGATAACAACGGCGAGTACGACTACGTAAGCAACCTCCATCCGGCCACGTATCCTGATGGCAACGACGTAGAGGTGATGTCGGCGCCCTGCCTTAAGCTCACCTGGATGGAAGCGAGCCGGCCGTTGGAGTTAGAGCATACTACACCGTTTATCTGGGAAAATCCGCATTTATTCCAGATAGCTAACGTAAGTTGGGAGACCGGGCTGGATTATTCTATGTCTCATCGGTTTACCATTGATTACCGCGAAGACTACGAATTTATTAAACGGGTATTTGAAGAACTATACCCGCACCGACCCGATTTTTCATGCCAGGATATTCTTGACCTGCTGGAGCGTAACCCCGAACTCTATGAGCTGAATGCGCGTTACGCCGGTGTTAACTGGTACCGCAGCCATTTAAGCGAACTTAAAACCATTAGCCCAGAGCAAACCAAAACACTTGTTACGGCAGCACCCAATCTATTTTTATAATCTAACTAACCTTACCTGCGTGGAAGCAATCCATAAAAAAAGATTACAGCAAATAAGCCTTAATGTACGCGAGCATATTGTGCGCATGTCAACAGATGGTGGCTGCTTTACTGGCGCATCCTTGTCGGCTGTTGATTTGCTGGTTTACCTATACAGCGATTTTTTAAATATTACTGCAGCCAACTTAAACGATACCGGCCGCGACTACCTGTTTCTGTCAAAGGGACACGATGTACCTGCGCTTTACGGCACTTTTGCCGAGCTGGGTTTACTGGCTAAAGAACGCCTTGCCAATCATCTTACCCTCAGCGATTATATCTACTGGCATCCTAATACCCGCATTCCGGGTGTAGAATTCCATTCCGGCTCGCTGGGGCATTTGCCATCGGTGGCGGTTGGCGTGGCCATGGATATTAAAATGAGGGGCGGTAGCAATAAAGTAATTTGCGTTACCGGCGACGGAGAATTGAACGAGGGCACCTGCTGGGAGGCTTTACTGGTAGCCAACGCACACCAATTGGATAACCTGATTTTTGTAGTAGACCGTAACCATTTCCAGGCTAACGTGCGCACCGAAGACCTTATTCCGCTGGAGCCTTTAGCCCAAAAGTTTGAAGCATTTGGCGCAGCGGTTAAGCGTATTAACGGTCATGATTTTGACGCACTCGAAACCGCTTTTTCTGATTTTCCTTTCCAATCCGGCAAAGTAAACGTGGTTATAGCCGATACTGTTCGTGGTAAAGGCTTGCCCAGTATACAGGAACGGGCCGACCGCTGGTTCTGCAATTTTTCGGCTGATGAAGTAGAGCAATTATTGCTCGAACTGCACGGGCATCATCAAACTACGCTTACTTCCGAAACACTTATTGTTCGCTAAACCTCATGACCTACGAAGAATTGTTAACCCAAACGGCCTTACACGATGAAAACATCATTGTAATGACGGCCGAAAACCGCGCCCTGGTGCGCAATATTCCGGCTGTTTTAGGCCGGCGCTTTATTGATACCGGTATTACCGAGCAAACACTTGTAGGTGCTGCCGCGGGCCTGGCTTTGCGTGGCCGCGTACCTATTGTGCATGCCCTGGCCGCTTTTTTAACTATGCGGGCGTTCGAGTTTGTACGTACCGACGTAGCCATCCCTAACCTGCCTGTTAAATTAAGTGGTTTTATTCCGGGCTTTTTGTCGGATGCCAATGGGCCTACCCATCAGGCTATTGAAGATATTGCCTTGATGCGTGGCATGCCCGATATGACCGTGTATGCCCCTGCCGACGAAGACGACCTGGTAAAAATGCTGCCCGAAATATGGCAAAGCGATAGCCCGGCCTACACCCGCATTAATACCCGCCGCACTGATTACATCCACGCACCATTTGAGCCCGGTAAGGCTGAGGTAATTTGCGCTGGTAGCGACGTTACCATTTTAACTTACGGATTGCTTTTTGAACAGGCGTTAATTGCCGTGTCTATGTTACGGCAGGAAGGTCTTTCGGTTGGCTTAATCAATATGCGATGCTTAAAGCCGGTTGATGAGCAGGCTATTTTAAATGCAGCCCAAGATAGTGCCCTGCTGGTTACCCTCGAAGACCATTTTTTGACCGGTGGCTTGTACAGCATTACTGCCGAGGTATTGCTCAGAAACCAGCGCACGGCCCGGGTAATGCCCATCGCCCTGAACGAAAAATGGTTCAGGCCCGCGCTGCTGCCGCAGGTGCTGGAGCACGAAGGGTTTACCGGTAAGCAAATCGCCGAAAAGATATTGGGTTACCAAACCCTACAGCCACAACCGGAAGTCATGAAAACCCAGTTTGCCGAATAAAAATTATTGTTATGCCTAATACAGTTTCTTTCAACAACCAATACCCCGACATTACTGAGTCGGATAAATTATACGAGCGTGCGCTAAAAGTGCAAAAGCCGGTAACACAAACCCTGGCTAAAGGTCCGGGACAATTTACCAAAGGCGTAGCGCCCAAATACCTGGTGAAAGGTAAAGGTGCCCGCGTTTGGGATGCCGACGGGAATGAATATATCGATTATAATGCAGCCATCGGGCCATTATCTTTAGGCTATGCTTATCCGGCGGTCGACGAGGCCATTACCCGTCAGATGCAGAACGGCATCACGTTTTCGTTGATGCACCCGCTGGAGGTGGAACTGTCTGAACTCATACAACAGGTTATCCCGAATGCCGAGGCGGTAAAAATTGCAAAGACAGGAGCTGATGTATGTTCAGCAGCTATTCGCGTGGCAAGGGCATTTACAGGTCGCGATGTGGTATTCTGTTGCGGGTATCATGGCTGGCACGATTGGTATATCGGTATTACTAGCCGTAATGCCGGTATCCCGGAAGCTATTCAGGACATGACTTATACTTTTGAGTATAACAACATCGAATTGATTAAAGCAGCGCTGGATGAAACCGTAGCCGCAGTTATACTGGAGCCCTTTATTTTTGAGGCACCTTCTCCCGGCTTTTTACAGGAACTGGCCGAGGTATGTCGTGAAAATGGTACCCTGCTCATTTTTGATGAAATGTGGACAGGTTTCCGTGTTGCAGTAGGCGGCGCCCAGGAATATTTTAACGTTAAGGCCGACCTGGCTGTGTTTTCTAAAGCCTGCGCCAACGGTATGCCAATAGCCCTGCTTACCGGCCGTGCCGATGTGATGGAGCTATTCAATTCGCAGGTATTCAGTTATACCACGTTTGGGGGCGAGGCGCTGTCGTTAGCCGCATGTAAGGCTACCATCCACGAACTGATTGATAAAAACGTACCTAAGTACCTGGACGAAAAAGGTAAAGAGCTAAAAGATGGCTACAACCGCATTGCTTCGGAACTGGGCATGGAGCACTATACCAAATGTGTAGGCTTTAATTGCCGCACCATGGTCACTTTCACGCCCGAAGCTGGTGATGCCCTGGAGCTGAAAACACTGATGCAACAGGAAATGATTAAGCGCGGCATATTATGGGCCGGCTTTCATAACCTTTGTTATAGCCATACCGGCGAAGAGATTGCCTACACGCTTGAGGCTTACCGCGATGTGCTGATGCTGGTGAAAGAAGCTATCGAAAATGGTACGGTTAAACAGCAACTGAAAGGTGAGGTTTTAGAGGCCGTTTTTAGAAAAGTAAGTAACTACAATATCAAGGCAAAAACGGTAGCTGCGGTATAATGGAGTTCTTTTTATTAAAAAATTCAACGGCTATTGTTACCGGTGCTCTGGGCTTAATTGGCCGCAAACACTGCGAGGCGCTGGCCATTGCCGGAGCTAACGTAATAGTGGCGGATTTGAACGGAGACGAAGCCCATCAGTTTGCCCAACAATTACCGGGCGGCCCGCATATCGGTATCACATTAAATGTGGCCGACAAAGCATCAGTGATTAATGCCCGGGATTTGGTGTTAAGCCGTTTTGAAACCATCGATGTGCTGGTGAACAACGCGGCTATTAACGACCGGTTTGAAAACCCGTTGCTGGCTAAAGAGCTATCCGCTTTCGAAAATTATCCTTTAGAGGCTTTTCAGCAATCTTTAGAAGTAAATATTACCGGTGTGTTTTTATGTGCGCAGGTGTTTGGCACCGTAATGGCCGGGCAGGGTAGAGGCAGTATCATCAACATTGCATCTACCTATGGCCTGGTAGGGCCCGACCAAAGCATCTACCAAAATGAGTGTGGTGAGCAGACTTTTTACAAGTCGGCGGCCTACCCAGTTACCAAAGGCGCCGTTGTAAACTTCACCCGGTTTTTGGCAGCCTATTGGGGCAACAAAGGCGTGAGGGTAAACACACTATCGCCGGGCGGAGTAGAGAATAATCAGAACGAAATATTTACACAAAAATATGCTGCCAAAACCTTACTGGGTCGCATGGCAAAAGCAGACGATTACCAGGGAGCCTTGGTTTTTTTGGCCAGCGAGGCATCTGCTTACATGACCGGCGCTAACCTGATAGTTGATGGCGGCTGGACAGCAATATAATCTAATTAATTGATGAGCAAGTTATTGAAACAAAAGGCAGCAGCCATTAAACTGTTGCTTACCGATTGCGACGGGGTTTTAACCGATGCCGGTGCGTATTATGGCGATGAGGGTGAAAGCCTTAAAAAGTTTAACCTAAGGGATGGTATGGCCGTGGAGCGACTGCGCAAATATGCTAATATCCAGGTGGGTATTATAACCGGCGAGCGTTCGCCTTCGGTAATTAAACGTGCCGAAAAACTGCAGATTACTGAACTGCATCTGGGTGTGAAAAATAAAGCTGCCGTGTTTACAGATATTGTTAGCCGCCTGGGTTTGCAGCCTGCAGAGGTAGCCTATATTGGCGACGATTACAACGACCTGGAGATTATGAAACTGGCAGCACTTACGGCCTGCCCTGCAGATGCCTTGACTCGTGTAAAACAAGAGGTAGATTACGTGTGTGAGCTGCCTGGCGGTGCCGGCTGTTTCCGTGAATTTGCAGAATGGCTGATTGAAAGTAAAAATGATTCGGAAATGAACCCGGCTGGCTCTGGTTCTATTACCCTGGCCAATGGTCGCAAAATTGGTAAGGGGCAACCGGCTTATATTATTGCCGAAATAGGCATCAACCACAATGGCTCAATGGAGATTGCCAAAAAGCTGATTGATGAAGCCGTAGCGGCCAAGGTAGATGCCGTAAAATTTCAGAAACGTACTCCCGAAATTTGCGTACCTAAAGACCAATGGGAAGTGATGCGCGATACCCCGTGGGGCCGTATGTCATACATCGATTATAAACGTAAAACAGAGTTTGGCATTGCTGAGTACGCTGCTATTGACCAATATTGCAAAAAGCTGGGTATAGACTGGTTTGTATCTCCATGGGATGTGGCTTCGGTTGATTTTATGGAGCAGTTTGATACTGTGATTTACAAACTGGCCTCCGCATCGCTAACCGATTTTGATTTAATTCAGCGCATTCTGGATACCGGTAAGCCCCTGATGTTATCCACCGGTATGTCAACGCTTAAAGAAATTGAAGCTACGGTGAGCTATATCCGTGAGTTTGATGACCAGTACCAATTCTGCATTGCGCATTCTACCTCGGCTTATCCTTGTCCGCCGCAGGAGCTGAATTTACGGATGATACAAACCTTGGAAGTTAAGTATTCGGGCGTAGCTATTGGCTACTCGGGCCACGAAACCGGGTTAGCTACTACCGTTGCCGCCGTAGCTATGGGCGCCACGTTTGTAGAACGCCACTTTACCCTCGACCGCGCCATGTGGGGGTCTGACCATGCTGCATCAGTAGAGCCGCAGGGCTTCCAGCGTTTGGTAAGAGACATCCGTGATATTGAAAGTAGTACAGGTGATGGTATTAAGCGGGTATACGAGTCTGAAATTGCCCCGATGAAACGTCTTCGAGTAAACATTAGTGACGAGTATAAAGAAAAACCTGTTTTGTAAATGATGGGTCAGGATAAACTGCTAACCACTACCACCCTTATTTTAGCCGCCTGGGTAATGATTGTTATTGCTTGGGAGCGGATAGCTCCATATCGTAAGGATTTGCCGTTTTTTAGAGAAGGCTTTTGGGTAGATTTAGTTTGGTACACGCTTATCCAGAGCTATTTTTTAAAAATCCTGATTTTCGATTATATCATTCAATCTGCGCAGCAACATTTTGACTGGACCAATTTTCAGTTAGTGAAAAGCTGGCCTTTAGCTGCGCAGGTTATTTTCTTTACCGTTACCCACGATATTTATATCTACCTGTTTCATCGGTTTCAGCATAGCAATAAAGTTTTCTGGCGCATCCACGAAGCGCATCATTCGGGTAAGCAGGTTGATTTTTTGGCTGGCTCCCGCTCACATGTGTTCGAAATCATCATCAATCAAACCATTGAGTTTGCACCAATCATCCTTTTAGGCGCAGACCCGGCCGTGGTGCCCATCAAGGCACTGATTGATGCCATGTTCGGCATGTTTATTCACGCCAACATCCGGGTAAATTTGGGTAAGCTTAAATATCTCATCAATACTCCGCAATTGCACCTTTGGCATCATGCCAATTATATCGAAGTGTTTCACGCTAATTTTTCGACCAAGTTTTCAGTTTGGGACTATCTGTTCGGCACGGCTTATGACCCTGAGTACCAACCTGGTAATCAACCGGAAAAATGGGGGTTAGGTTATAGCTTTCCGAAAGATTATTTCTTGCAGCACGCGTTTTCTTTTAAACGTTTTGATGAGCAACAGCTATTGAAAAATCAGTGGTTTTTCCGTTACTATAATATCAGGCCTGCGTTGCTAAAAAAGTTAAGCAGGCTATGTGCTAAGTTGAAGCCAAAGGGCGCAAACAAAATCCTGCAGCAGCAGGAACAATCAGTTTACTAATGGTTTGGCTTTATTTGGCGATGGCGGCGCTGTTTGAAACCGCCTGGACCTTTTGTGTGAAATATCTTAAGTTCAGCAATTTTAGATTACTGACCTGGGCTAACTTTTACAAAATTGATGGCGTGCAAATTATTGCGCCGTTATTGGGATATATCGCCTTCGGCTTGATGAATGTCTACTTCTTTTCGTTAGCTATTAAACAAATCTCAACCGCTGTTGCCTTTGCCGTATGGACGGCGCTAACGCTTGCCTTTATCAAAGTGGCCGAGTTGTTACTGTTTAAGCAAGGCATCTCCTGGCTCGAACTCTTTTTTATGATGCTGATTATGGCGGGTATTGTTGGGTTGAAAACTACCCATGTAGCAGCCTAAGCACGGTTAGACTTGGACCCTGCTCTGTAGATGTAATCAATTAAGCCTTGCTGTAAAGTAAAACAGCAAGGCTTAATGGTTAACTTATAATTGTATTTCAAATTGCGCCAGGTTGATAAACTCCTGCACACGGGCGCTTACCTCTTCGGCGGTTAAATTTTTGATTTTCTCGGTTCCAAATTTCTCTACACAGAACGAAGCTAGTGCCGAGCCAAAAATGATGGCGTTTTTCATGTTATTAAAGTTGATGGTACCAACCTTAGCTAGGTAACCAATAAAGCCACCGGCAAATGTATCACCGGCACCGGTTGGGTCAAATACCTCGGCTAAAGGCAGGGCAGGTGCCGAGAATACTTTATCTTCGTGGAACAGCAGTGCGCCATGCTCTCCTTTTTTAATGATGAGATATTTAGGGCCCATGGTTAATATTTTGCGGGCAGCTTTCACCAATGAGAATTCTCCGCTTAACTGGCGCGCCTCAGCATCGTTAATGGTCAATACATCTACCATTTTGATGGTTTCCAATAAATCATCCAGGGCAATATCCATCCAAAAATTCATGGTGTCCATCACGATGAGCTTAGGGCGATTTTTTAACCGGTTAATAACCGTTTGCTGCACTTGTGGGGTCAGGTTGCCCAGCATTAGGTATTCACAGTCCTGGTACGACTCGGGGATAACCGGGTCAAAGTCAGCCAATACGTTCAGTTCAGTAGCCAGCGTATCGCGGCTATTCATATCGTTATGGTAACGGCCACTCCAAAAAAACGACTTTTCGCCCTGTTTTATTTGTAAGCCTTCGGTATCAATATGGTGGTTTTTAAAGTCGGCAATTTCGTTTTGCGGGAAGTCGTCGCCCACTACGGCTACAATTTTTACCTGGTTGTAAAAGTACGAAGCCGCTAAGCTGGCATAGGTTGCAGCGCCGCCAACAATTTTATCGGTTTTTCCAAAGGGGGTTTCAATAGCGTCAAATGCCACAGTACCAATGACTAATAAACTCATGTAAAAATATTTTAATTTTTTTTTGTGCAAATATTGCGAAATATCCGCAAAGTTTCTACATTTGCACCACTCCAAACCGGAAAAGATTCCTGAGTAGCTCAGCCGGTTAGAGCATCTGACTGTTAATCAGAGGGTCGCTGGTTCGAGCCCAGCCTCAGGAGCCAAAGGGCAAGCACGAGAAATCGGTCGCTTGCCTTTTTTGTTCTACTCCGTTTATATCATGCCTAATTATTGATACAGTTACAACAAAGCTCGCAAGCTGTAGATTAATATATTTGTGTATATACCATCACTGCATCCATGGGCATTTATATCCTATTTATTTTTATTGTTCCCATCGCAATAACAGGCATCACCATTATGCTATGGCTGTTCAGTCAGGCAAAATTCTGATCATTGATCTGTCTAACGGAAAAATAAAAATCTGCATTAAGCCACGCTATCAGCTCAAGAAGTTTAACGTTAATAGCAAATATCTGATGATTGATGATAAGCTATACGAGTCCCATAAAAGCAATTTAGGCAAAGTGATAAAAACGAATGATAGCTTAACTATTATAAATATTATACTGGACCTTTCTTGTGGAAACTTGTTCAAATCCTTACTGTTCAAATTTAAAATCTAACGTCTACATAGCGTCCAAAATCATCAAGTCATTTAAGATCTCGTTCAAATTAAGTCCACTCTGTAGAGGAAATTATTAATGACTGCAAGTGGATTTTAGCGCCCCACACCGGACATTTTATATTAAAACAAGGAATGTTAGCTGATGCCGAAATTATTACGGAAGATGCTACGCTGCTCCAACGATTTTTAAGAATTATAACGAAGGCAATCAGTAATTTAGGTCAATAATAATAGGGGTATTTTATTTACAATCTATAAATCAAAATCACATGAACAAATTGTACAAAACGACAATCTTCCTTTTCTTATTGTGTTTTATTATACATGCCAAAGCACAAACCGATAAAGTAACGACATTCACGATTGATGGAAAAATTAAGGGAATAGATTCGGGTATAATATATGGGCTTACGCCTGATCAAAAAATTGTAGATAGCGCTGTTATCGTTAAAGGGAAATTTATATTGAATGGGAACTTTACTTCTCCGGGACGAATGTTATTCAAAATTAAACCTGGCAACTGGATGTTCCCGGCTTTTGTAGACGTTTCGCATATTTCTTTCGATATTGATACTGCCGGAACAATGCATCAATATGCTAATGGGAAGGACTATCCGGTAATAAGACGGGTTAATGAGATCGGCTCGCCTTTAGCCGATGCTTATAACGCGTATGCAAAAGAAACAGGGCAGGAAGAATATCTTTCTCTCGCTGGTAAATTACCTTATATGAATAAGGACTCTGTAGCCTTCCTTACCTCCAAAATGGAAGCCCTTCGAAACTCATTCCCGGAAAAAGCAAAAAGCTGGATTGCTAATTATGTTCGTTTGAATCCAATGTCTATTCCAGGTATTTTTATTTTCAATGAAATTTATTCCCAATTGCCAGATAAGTCACCTACTTATTTAAGTTCGATGCTCTCAAAATTTACAGGAGACGCTAAGGCATCGTCATATTATCAAGCACTGTATAGCCGGTTGCCAAGAAAAAGTGTTTTAATAGGTAAGATTGCGCCGGACTTTACATTATTAAAAAGAGATAAAACTAAGCTTACGCTTTCGTCAACAAGAGGGTCTGTAGTTTTGCTGGATTTCTGGGCGAGCTGGTGCGTGCCATGCCGGGCAAACATTCCGGCTTTGAAAAAAGTGTACGCAAAATATCATGGCAAGGGCCTTGAATTGATTGGTATATCTGACGATCGCGAATGGAGCCATTGGACAAAAGCACTTGATGAAGAGAAAATGCCCTGGACACAAGTTATAGATACGTTTCCCGCCCCCAATGTACCTGCAATTGTCGGCAAGTTGTATGGTTCACACACCATTCCCTACTATGTTTTGATAGACCAAACGGGAAAAATTATCGCCGCCTCCGGCGATGAAAGATTTATTACGAATAAACTTGTAGAATTATTTCGATAAATTACTCATCGTCTGACCTGATACAACTATACATCATTATAACAGTAGTTTATCCCGAAAACAAAAAGACGTTGTCGTGCAAGAAATGTTTCCTCGCTATCTGACGTTTCCTAGCTTCAGTCCATCTAATCCTTAAGTTTACAGCTACATACTTAACAAAAAAAGCCACTCTAATTTTAAAGCGGCTCAATCGTTCATAAGAGAGTCTAACCTCTGTTTAAGCAACCCTTAATTCGTTTAAAACTTTCAATTGTTCCATTAATCAGTTCGAATTCTGTCCGGTGTGGGTAGCCAAAGGGCAAGCGCAAGAAATTGGTCGCTTGCCCTTTCTTGTTGCTGAAAAATTAATTGGCTTACACGCAAATGCCGGGTCAAGTGGAATAAGGACTTTAAGCCTAGAAAGTCTACCATGCGCCGTGAATGTGTAAATTTTCTTCTGATAATTTGTTTCTATAGCGCAGTGTTTATTGATTTACCACTTGCATAATTGCAGTATAAAACACATCTTGCTTAACCTTATGACAATAGAATACAATTCTTTTAAAGGTTTACTTCATCAAGTAAGCTCTTTAAACGCACATTATCAGAAAATCAATTCTCTTACCGGAGAAAACTTCAATATATTTAGAATTTTTAAGCTTGAAGCCTCAGAAGTACGACTGCATTCGGCATTCTTGGCTGCACTGTTGGATCCTAACGGTAGTCATGGTCAACAAGACACCTTTCTAAAGTTATTTATAAAGCAATTCTGTTTTAAGCAGAATGTAATTGATACTACCGGTTGTAAGGTGGAAGTAGAGAAGCATGCAGGCTTTATAAGTGAAGATAGAACAGAAGGAGGCAGAATAGATATTATAATCAGCGATAAGTCGGGCCATCAAATTATTATCGAAAATAAAATTTATGCGGGTGACCAACAGCATCAGTTGCAACGATATTATAACCATTCACCGAATGCCGACCTGGTTTATTTAACGTTAGATGGCAGGCTACCCCATGAAGATAGCTTTGGTGAACTTTTAGTTGATACTCACTTCAAATGTTATTCCTACAAAAGTGACATTCTTGATTGGTTAGAGGCCTGCCGGAAAGAAGTTGCCATATATCCGGTAGTTCGCGAATCAATCACACAATACATAAACCTTATCAAGCATTTAACAAACCAAACTATTAATCACACTATGCAAGAAGAACTTAGCCAATTGTTGCTTAGCAATCTGGAAGCATCTTTTACAATCTCTAACAGCTTAGACCAAACCTTAGACATATTATTGAAGGATGATTTCATTCCTAAGCTACAGGGTGTTTGCAAGGACTTAGGTTTGAAATGTACCAGTAACATCGACTTCAATAGAAATTATACGGGTGTTTGGATATGGAAAGAAGATTGGCAGTACGTTAACATCGGGTTTCAGTTCTGGAGTAGTGATAAGGAAATGGTTTATGGTTTTGTCTGTAAAAATGATCCAAATAAGCAACCGATACCGACTCAACTCAGGAGCGAATTAATTACTGTAGCAAAT
Source organism: uncultured Mucilaginibacter sp. (assembly GCA_913777515.1). Lineage (GTDB taxonomy): Bacteria > Bacteroidota > Bacteroidia > Sphingobacteriales > Sphingobacteriaceae > Mucilaginibacter. Next base: position 3,683 of record CAJYSL010000145.1, on the reverse strand, counting down.
CGTTTATTGCGACAAAATACATGGTGGCCACTACATGGTAAGATGGATGAACCATTTGGAAACTGGCAGAAATATCAAGCCTGGAAAGCCATACAGGACGGATCAATGTTGCTCCATATCAAGGATAAGATAATTTACCTTTTAGAGATAACAAAGCACCTTACTTTGTAAGCGTTTGAGATATAGCTGTCTTTTGGAAAGAATAAAATAGAAGATGCAACAGCTTCTATTTTATTCTTTATAGAGTGTAACTGTATCGGTAGCGTTAGTCTACGCCGTCAAACTCCAACCCTTGCGATATTCACGTTTTACATACTGGTTAACCTCCTCAAAGTTAGTGACCCGCATGTTAGCGTTATCCCAAAGCAGCTTAATGTGGCCGCCTTTCAGGTCGTGGCCCCTTACAGCCAAGTTGGCCATTAGTAAGGCTTCGGTTAAGGGGCCGGCTGTCTCAAAGGGTGCACTTAGTTCTTTCTTGCCATAACCGGCCAGACAGGCTTCCACCCATTGGGTATAATGTCCCTCGGCTTGTCCGGATACACGTGCCCACTTTTGCGGAACTTTCACTTGCGATGTACGGGATGTGGGCAGCAACTGTGGATTTTCGGAATAAGTACTGGCCATCATTTTGCCTTTGGTGCCGATAAATAAAGTGCCATTGCCGTCATCGCCAAACCGCTCGTTAGGGCCTAACTCTTCCGGGCGTTCCGGTTGTATACCGCCGTCCATCCAATGTACCTTAATATCGCCTTTAGTTTTACTGGTTTTAGGGAAAGTAAGGGTGATGTGGCTTGATGGCGGACAGCTTTCGGGAAAGCGGCCTTGTTTAAATTCATCTACATACACGGTGCCCACGCTTGCCTGTACATCTTTAGCATATTGCAAACCCAGTACCCGGAAAGGCGCTTCTACCAAATGGCAGCCCATATCGCCCAGGGCGCCCGTGCCGTAATCCCACCAGCCTCGCCAGTTAAACGGTACCAGTTTGTCTACATATTCTTTGTAAGGAGCCGTGCCGAGCCATAAGTCCCAGTCCAGCTCTTTCGGTATGTCGGCTTTGGTGGTTGGCCACGGTATGCCTTGCGGCCACACCGGGCGGTTAGTCCAGCAATAAACGGTATGCACGTCGCCAATCTCGCCGGCATCGTACCACTCCGATAGTAACCGTGTGCCGTCATTAGAAGCACCCTGGTTGCCCATCTGGGTAACTACCTTAAATTTTTTGGCAGCCTCGGTAAGCATGCGTGCCTCATAAATGTCGTGAGTTAGCGGTTTTTCAACATACACATGCTTGCCCATGGCCATGGCACGGTAGGCTATAATAGCGTGGTTATGGTCGGGTGTTGCCACAGATACGGCATCAATATGTTTGCCTTCTTTATCAAGCAACTGACGCCAGTCTTTGTAATATTTAGCTTTAGGGTGTTTAGTTCTGGTAGCCGCCGCCCGACGGTCGTCAACGTCGCAAAGGTAGGCAATTTCGGCTTTGCCGCTTTTAGCAAAATTGTTAATATCAGTTTCGCCCTTGCCGCCCGCACCTACACCGGCTACCATAAGTTTGTCGCTTGGCGCCACAAACCCTCTGCCGAGTACATGGCGCGGCACAATCATAAACGAAGCGGCCGCCATGGCACCGGTCTTCAAAAATGCTCTCCGGGAGGTTTCCGGTTGTTTGTTCTCTTCGCTCATAGGTTTATCACTGGTTTGATATGAACTTACTACAGGATACTTTTATTAATTAGCAACCTATAGGATTGCTAATTAATAAAGATGCCCAAGCCAGCAAATAGGATTTTGCTCATATTTACTGACGTGTTTTAAAAATACTTTATAATCAGTCGTGTCGGAATAAAGCCCTAATATAAATAACAAATGAATAGATAACGCTGTATCGATAAACTTTTGTGAAGCCATTTGATTGCTTAAGATCTTAATAAGATACCCAATGAACGCTTAATGAATTTGAATAAAAATTTGGGCGATTGGCTAGTTTGGATGAAATACTTTTCATATTAGGCTATCCATTAAAAGGCAAAGTTTAATGAAATAGGTATATTTGGCCTAAGCCTAAATGTCATCATGAAATTAACCTGTCGTTTTCTGCTCCATAGCCGTAATTTATTACTCATTATTGTTATCCTGTTTTCCGTAGCTTTAGATGCTACTGCGAAGGCGAGGCTTTTTATCGATACATCTTTAGTTGATACTATTTTTAAAGACTCGATCAAAAGGCAAGTACTTCTATCGCAACAGCTTTTCGTGGTTAAGATAACGCCGGCTAAAGGTGAAAAGGCAAAAAAAGGGATAGTTGATGTTAAGGCAGAGCTTCGAGACGCCTTTACAGTAATTTTGTATACTAAAGACACTGCGCGGATCGAGTTAGAGGATGCAATGTGTCCTGATGGGAAATGTCCTGTGGGTAAAATGTATGATTACGGAACAGCAGAGTATAAACACTTGGATGTGTTAATGGCGGACGCCCGGCGAAGGCTTGCCGAATCAGAAAGGGCAACGAGAAAGCTAATAGCACGCCTGAAAAAAGTGGGGAGGTGATTCAAATGGGCTTCAGACGTACTTGCATATGCTCGATTGGCAATAAATTGTCTTTGGTAAAAATTACACATGCTTTAATGCCTTCCCGGTAGTTTAAACTTTTAGCGACAGGCGGTGTTTATTCTTCCTACATTATGACGGCTTTTATCATTATCTCAATCATCATTGTACTGGCGCTTGGCTATTTAGCTTTCAGGCTGTTCGGTAAAAAGAAAAATAATATTCCAGCAGCTGCTACGGCCGGCCTCAATAGCGAGTTGAAGCAGCTTTTAGAGCAGCATGTGGATTATTACCATAAATTATCCGAAACCGAAAAATTGCGTTTTGAAGGTCTAATTGCCGGTTTTCTTGAAAAGGTACATATAGAAGGCGTGGGACTTGAAATTACCGACCTCGACCGCGTGCTGATTGCTTCAAGTGCTATTATCCCCATCTTCGGATATAAAGAGTGGCGCTATACTAACTTAACCAATGTTATTTTGTATCCCGATACCTTTAACAACGACTTCCAGTTTGAGGGGGAGCAGGAGGGCCGTAACATTATGGGAATGGTAGGTTCTGGGTATATGAACGGGCAGATGTTGCTATCAAGAGCGGCGTTACTCAAGGGCTTTTCGGCCGCATCGGGTAAGAACAATACTGGTATACATGAATTTGTACACCTATTGGATAAAAGCGACGGCGCTACCGACGGAGTGCCGGAAAACATATTGCCGCACGAATATGCTACGCCATGGCTTAAGATGATGCACCAGGAAATTAGCCTGATTAAAAAAGGTAACTCCGACATTGACCCTTACGGTGCAACCAACGAGGCGGAGTTTTTGGCCGTTGCATCCGAATACTTTTTTGAAAAACCCGACCAATTCCGCCAAAAACATCCCGAGCTTTACGAGCAGTTGAGTATTATTTACAGCCAGGACCCGGCTGGTAATCATAAGGCTTTATAGTTTTATAAACGGGGTAGTTTGCGGATGATTATGCGCAACGCAATGCCGTCATTATAAAAAGAAAAAAATATTAGGCACTTGTAAAGATAACGTATATATTTGCACTCCTCAAGCGGGGGATTAGCTCAGCTGGCTAGAGCGCTTGCATGGCATGCAAGAGGTCATCGGTTCGACTCCGAT
>CAJYSL010000144.1 GCA_913777515.1 uncultured Mucilaginibacter sp. | reverse complement strand
CAAAAATGTTAGGGGTAGGTAAGCCCATGAAAGACAATCTTGAACCATCGGTACCGCCCCGGATGCTGCACAATTTAGCCTGCATACCGGCGCGGTTAATAGCCTCCATACCATATTCTACAATTTGCGGATGCTGGTCTAAAACCTGTTTCATGTTGCGGTACTGCTCCTTAACTTCTAAGCTGTAAGTGGCTCCCGGATACTGTTGCAGTACCTGCTCAGCAAATTGCCGGATGGATTGCGCATGTTGCTGCAGCAAAGCGGTATCAAAATCGCGGATGATAAAATCAACACTGGCCTGCTCCACATGGCCACTGATGCCTACCGGGTGTACAAAGCCCTGCATGGCCTCAGTGCCCTCGGGCGAAAGCTCATGTGGTAAAGCATCAACAATTTGTGCCGCAATTTTAATGGCACTTTGCATTTGTCCTTTAGCAAAACCGGGATGAGCACTCACCCCATTGATGGTTAAACGTGCGCCATCTGCCGAAAAGGTTTCGTTTTCCATATTGCCGGCTGTTTCGCCATCAATGGTATAGGCAGCAAATGCTCCTAATTTTTTCAGGTCTACTTTGTCTACGCCACGGCCAATTTCTTCGTCGGGGGTAAAAAGAATTTTGATGGTGCCATGCTTAATTTCGGGATGATTAACTAACTGGTAGCAAGCATCCATAATTTCGGCCACACCGGCTTTGTTATCGGCACCCAACAAGGTAGTGCCGCTGGCTGTAATAATATCGTTGCCTAACTGGTTGCTTAATTCAGGGTGATTTTTTGCTTTGAGTACCTGGCTTTTGTCATCAGGTAATACCAAATCTTGTCCCTGGTAATTTTGATGTATGATAGGTTTAACGCCCTCGCCGCTGCAGTCGGGCGAGGTATCCATATGCGAGCAAAAGCAGATTACCGGTACATCGGGCTTATTCGTATTAGCAGGTATAGTAGCATATACATAACCATGCTCATCCAGGTGTGCATCGGCTATACCTAAATCGAGCAGTTCCTGTACCAACACGCGGCCCATGTTTTTTTGCTTTTCGGTAGATGGGCAGGTAGGCGATTCGGGGTCTGATTGGGTATCTATAGTTACGTAACGCAAAAAACGCTCGGTAACAGTAAAATTTAACTGATTCATCTGAGAATAATTTGGAGGTCTGTTTGCAAAAATGAAACTTTATTTTTGCTTGCTTGCATCAAAATTTACATTACTTTATACTTATGAACACCGAAGAACTGCGCGATTACTGCCTCGAAAAACCTGCCGTTACCGAAAGCTTTCCGTTTGACAACGATACGCTGGTTTTTAAAGTAGGGGGTAAGATATTTTTGCTGGTTAGCCTGGATAAGGGTAACAGCTTTAATGCCAAGTGCGACCCTGAACGGGCGGTAGAATTGCGCGAACGTTATGCCGAAGTGCAGCCCGGCTATCACATGAACAAAACGCATTGGAATACGATATATATCGACGGGAGTTTAACACGTAAGGAAATTTTTGAAATGATAGACCACTCATACGACCTGATTGTAAAAAGCCTGCCTAAAAAACTCCAGGTTGAGCTTTTTGGGCAGGCATAACTTAAAACGGTTCTGCTGGGTCGTTTTGCTTTCTCTTCATCACTAAAATGATGTTAAGAACCACCAGCGTGGCAATTAAGGCAGTCATATAGTTTAAATTAAATCGGGGTGCAATTATACAAACAATAGATGTACCAACATCTAAATAGGCTTACAATATGATTTTTTAACGCGTAAGTAATTACATTATTATGCCGATGTGGAATAGCTTACCCAAGTTGATGAGATTTTTGTTTAAGAATAACCGGGCAGGAGTTAAGACGATTTTCTCTTCCGGGTTTTAGCTTTTGCCGGAGGGGGTGGCTCTTCCTCATCATCCTCAAAGGCATCATAACGGCGGGCCATTTTAGCCACCCGCTCTTCCAGGCTTTCCAGGGTTAGTTTTTCTCGCAGCCGGTCAACCAGTATGGGGAATGCAAATGGGGTAGGGCGTTCTACCTGTTTAATTACAATTTCCTGCTTTTGTATACGCAGCAAGGCTTCCCGCAACCTGAATTCTTCTAACTGAAAGGCTAGGGCCTCGTTAAATGCCTGTCTGATGAGCAAGTTATCAGGCTCATACTCCATAAATACATCAAACAGTAATCCGGTGCTGGCCTGTAAATGTCGGTTCTTAATAGGCTGACCAGGGTAGCCGGTAAATACCAGTCCGCCAATGTGGGCAATATCCCTAAAACGCCGTCGGGCCATTTCGTTAGCGTTTAAGCTATGCTGTATATCATCAATCAGGTTGTGGATGGTAAACAAATCTTCTTCCAATGCCTCCATCAGTGGTATGGGTTCGTCGGTTAGCAGTTCAAAACCGTAATCGTTCATGGCTATGCTGTAAGTGGCTTTTTTAATGCGGCCGATACGGTAAGCAATCAGTGACGCCATACCCTCGTGCACCAAGCGTCCCTCAAACGGATAGAAAAACAGGTGATGCCCGTCGCGCGATTCAAACGCCTCTATCAGTAAGTCGGTGCGTTTAGGTAAATGCGATAGCCGCTCCTGCAGGTTGAATAACGAACGTAACGCTTTTACCTCTACATCCTTTTCTTGGTGATGAGCAACCTCGTCTAATTTGTCGCGAAGCACCGAAGATAGCTGCGATGAAAGTGGCATACGCCCGCCTGCCCAGCTTGGAATTAACCCTTTGGTAGCGTTGGATTTTTTAACAAAGGCAGTCATATCTTTTAACTGCACAAACTCCAGGCTGCGGCCGGCAAACCAAAAAGTATCGCCGGGTTTAAGGCGTGATATAAACCCTTCCTCGATTGAACCCAAACTGCCGCCGTGCAGCATTTTAACCCTTAAACTTGCACTGCTGGTAATGGTGCCAATACTAAACCGGTGCCGCATAGCTACCCGGCGGCTGTTTACTTTATATAGGCCGTCTTCTACTTCTACTTTTAAAAACTCGTCGTACTGAGATAAAGTAGCACCGCCGGTAGTAATAAACTCCAGCAGTTGGCTAAATTCAGTTTCGCGCAGGTCGGCAAAGGCATAAGTGCTTTTGATTTCTTTAAATAGCTGGTCGGCTCGGAAACCGTCTGACACTGCCAGGGTAACCATGTACTGAATCAATACATCTATGGCCAGCAGTATGGGGTCGCGGCTCTCAAAATTGACGTGGGTAATGGCCTCTTTTAGGGCAGCGCCTTCCAGTAGTTCGAGCGAGTGCGTAGGAATAAAGTAAGCCTTAGAAACTGCCCCCGGGTGGTGCCCGCTACGACCGGCACGTTGCATAAAACGGGCTACGCCCTTGGGGCTACCCACCTGTACAACAGTATCAACCGGCCTGAAATCGACCCCTAAATCTAAGCTGGAAGTACAAACCACCAGTTTGAGTATACCTTGGTGCAAGGCCTGCTCCACCCAATTACGCAATTCATTATCCAGCGAACCATGGTGCATAGCCATAATGCCCGCATACTCGGGATAACGGTCTAAAATGGCATGGTACCAAATTTCTGACTGGGCGCGGGTATTGGTAAAAATAAGTGTGGTTTTGCTGCCAGCCACAATCTCCATTACCTCAGGCAATAATTTCAGCCCGATGTGGCCCGTCCACGAGTAGTTATCAATGTCTTTAGGTATAACCGACTGGATATCCAGCTTTTTGCTGATGTTGGCCCGCACCATCTTTCGCTTCTCGGGCGGAAAATTGTTGCCCAGTAATACTTCTGAAGCCTGCTCCAGGTTGCCAATGGTTGCGCTGATACCCCAGATGACTCCTTCCCAGCCCTCTCCTTTGGAGAAGGCTGGGGTGAGGTTTTTCAACCTCGATAAACCCAGTTCTACCTGTACACCACGCTTGGTGCCCAAAAGTTCGTGCCACTCATCAATCACCACAATTTTTAGTTTCTGAAAAATCTTGGGGTAATCTTTCTGTGCCAGCATCAGGTGCAGGCTTTCGGGAGTGGTGAGCAGCACCTCGGGCAGCTTTTTGCGTAAAGCCTGTTTTTCGGCCTGCGAGGTATCGCCGGTTCGGGTACCGATGCGCCAGGGCAAACCCAGCTCGTCGCACACTTCCTGCATAGCCTTGCGTATATCATTGGTTAGAGCCCGCAAGGGAGTAATCCAAAGCATCAGTAAGCCGTTGTTGGTTCGCGTTTGGTAAGTGTCGGGGTACTGATTAATGTAGCCTACCAAAAAGGGCAGAAACAATGCAAACGTTTTACCGCTGCCAGTAGGCGCGTTAAGCAAACCCGAATAGCCGGACAGGTAGGCATCCTGCATTTCCTGCTGAAACGGGAACTGCTGCCAGCCTTTTTGCTTAAACCACTCGCCAATTATTTGCTGCCCTTTGGTGCTCATTGATGTAGTATTACAAAACAACGCCAAAATGGTTGTAAGTGAGGTGCGCAGGTACTATTAAATGACTGCAATAACACGGATAAATATTGCTAAATGAAGGCCTATTTACGTAAAGAAATTTGATAAGTAAAATGTTAGCTTTGAGATAACTGACAGCTATGAAAAAAATAATTGTATTAACCGGTGCCGGCATCAGTGCCGAGAGCGGATTAAAAACCTTTCGCGACAGCGACGGCTTGTGGGAAGGCTATGATATTGAAGAAGTGGCCACGCCCGAAGCCTGGCAACGCAACCCGGCACTGGTACAAGAGTTTTATAATATGCGCCGTAAATCGGTAATGGAAGCCGAACCCAATGCCGCACATTACGCCTTAGCTAAGCTTGAGGAAAAATACGACGTAACCATCATCACCCAAAATATTGACGACTTACACGAGCGGGCCGGTTCGTCGCAGGTGGTGCATTTGCATGGAGTTATCACCCGCTCACAATCGAGCCTTAATCCTAATCTTACTTACCCCATAAACGGTTGGGAAATTAAAATGGACGAGGTATGTGAACTTGGCTCGCCATTAAGGGCACATGTGGTTTGGTTTGGAGAGCCGGTGCCGATGATAGAAACCGCCGCCGCCTTATGTACTACTGCCGATATTTTTATTTTAATTGGCACCTCGCTGGCTGTTTATCCGGCCGCCGGACTCATTGATTACGTGCCCGACGGTGTGCCAAAATATATTGTTGACCCGCACATTCCGTACGTACGCGGCGGCGAGTCGGTCATCAAGATTGAAGAAAAAGCCACTACCGGTGTGGTTAAGCTGGTGAATGATTTATTAAACAAATAGCTAGTGGCCAAACCTACCGATATTATTACGGTTGGGCAGCACGCTTGGGCGTGAAGCGACGAAACACAATCCATGCACCGCCCAGTAATGCCAACAAGCAGCCTGCTTTAGGCAGGTAGTCGCCATGGCGGGTATAAAAAGTCAGTTCAGAATTAAGGTTGATATCTTGCTTAAGCGCTGCTTTAACCCACCAACCCGAATGCTGTATAACATCACCGCGCTGGTTAATAAAGCCCGAAATGCCGGTATTGGCTGAACGGCAAATCCAGCGGCGGTTTTCGATGGCGCGTAGCTTGGCGTAGTCAAAATGCTGGTCTTTGCCCGAGGTGTTTTCCCACCAGCCGTCATTGGTAATAATAGCAATAAACTGGGCTCCTTTTTTTACCGATTGTGCCACCCAATCGCCCCAGATGGTTTCATAACAAATGACCGGATCGGCACCGATGCCGCTTTGCGAGTAAAATACATCAGCCTCATCTTGGCCGCCATAACCGCCAGCCGAACCACCTAAATGCTCAAAAACAGGCTTTAAAAAACTCAACGCAGAGCCAAATGGCATAGCTTCGGCTCCAGGTACCAATTTAGATTTATGGTAAAACTGAAGTTTGCCCGAATTTTCGATGTTTACTGCGGCGTTAAAAACATCTAAATAGTCGCTACCCTGTGATAAATGTTGTGCGGTTAACGTATGTGCATCCGGATAAATTTTATAGGTAGATATGCCGCTGATGACGTTGCCATTTTTGTATTTGGCCAAAAATTGCCTTACCTGGTTGTACTGTGAGCTGTTTTCAAAACTGTCTTCATTGATATCGTCAGAGATGGCTGTTTCGGGCCATATAAAATACTCGGTATTGGGTTGGGCCAGCGAATCGGATAAATGGGTAAGCAGTTGAATGCCCTGATAAGAGGGGATATTGAATTTGGTGTAAGGGTCGATGTTGGGCTGCACGACTACCACATTTGATGGGTTTTCCAGCTCCTCGTAATTATAATAACGATAAAGTGAGAAAGCTAAGGGTAGCAATAGCACGCCAGTAAATACTGTAACCAGTTTTAACTGATGGGCCTTATTATTAGCCTCGCGCAGGTTTACATAAATCAGGAACAGAAAGATATTGCACAACCATACCCATACGGTACCGCCGTAAACGCCGGTATATTCGTACCATTGTACCCACTGGTGGCTAACGGCAAAACCATTACCTAAAGTCATCCACGGAAATTTCAGGTCCCAGGTTTGGTGTAGATATTCGTATGCCATCCAAAAGCAAACCAATCCGGCCAGTCCCCATCCGCGCGATGTGCTTTTCCGGAGATGATAATATAGCCAGCAGGCTGCGGCCATCAGCAATGGTCCGAGCGTATAAGGAATAACGGTGATAGGAATAGCCGCCAGCGGGCCGATAATTTTTAACGAGTTGTATACCCAGTAAATGCACAGGCTGTTCCAAACTACAAAGCCAACAAAGGTAGTAGCGAAAATTAATCTGCCTTTTTGCTTATAGGCCGACTGAATAATGTTTTCGATAGCTACCAGCATGGGTGCCAGTGCGCCAAAAAGCAGGAAGGTGGTATATGAAGTTGGTGGCCAGGCAATCCAAAGTAATAAACCTGAAATAACAGCCAGCAGTACGTTTTTTTTCATGTGATACAAAGAAACGATGTATGGCCGGTAAAATTGCAATAAATATCTGATTGCCCTATCTAAGAGGAGTGAGTTGGGGCAGTGTTTTAAATAGCTGTGAGGCTAAGCGGAAACTTAATAGTAAATTCTGTGCCTTTGTTCACTTCGCTTGCCACGCTGATGGTGCCGCCCAGTCGCTCAACCTGCATTTTTACCATAAACAGCCCCATGCCTTTACCCTCAACGGAGTAATCAAACCTTTTATATAAACCAAACAACTGGTGCCCATGTTTAGCCATGTCTATGCCTTTGCCATTATCTTTAAAATAAATAACAACGTTATTATCGGTTATAGCGCTGCGGATAGAAATAACCGGCTTGATATATGGCCGTTTATATTTGATGCTATTGGTAATTAAGTTTTGAATGATGCTATGCAGATAGCTTTTCAAAGTGAGCAGGCGGTCAACCTCGCTAAAATCACACTGAATAGTAACCTCACTTTTTTGTATTAAGGAGTTGATGCTGAATTGGATTGCTTTCACAAGCTCAGTCAGCGAAACCTCTTCGACCTGGTCGTTGGCTTCGCTGCTGGCTTGCAGGATTTGATTTAGGTTAAGTATAACATCGTCCAGATTTTCGACAGCATGAGCAAGCATGTCCAATGTGTAAGTCTGCTCATCGTCAGAAGCTGGTATATCTTGTAATAGGCCCGAAAGGCCAGCAATGTTAGCTACCGGGGCACGCAGGTTATGTGAAATAATATATGCGTATTGCTCCAGGTCTTTATTGCGTTGAACTAAATCCTGGGTAATGCGTTCGCGCTCTAACTGGGCGTTATGCTGTTCGGTTACATCTCTAAAATTGCATACAATAGCCCGTACATTAACATCGTGCAGCATATTGTTAAAAATGCATTCTACCCAAATGTAATGGCCCTGTTTATGGCGGTTACGGCAATTGACAATGATAGGCTCTAAGGGGTTTTGCAGCAGTTTCCTAAAATGGCCTTCCATCAAAGGGGCATCGTCTGGGTGTACCATGTCCAGCGCCTTAAAAGGTAACTCTTCAAGATGAGTCCAGCCGTTAATGCGCTCGCACGATGGGCTGCGGTATATAATATTCAGTTCGCCGTCGAATAATGAAATACCTTCGTAGCTGTTTTCAATCAGCTTGCGAAAGCGTATCTCATTAGCAATAATCTGTTGCGTATTTTCCTGAACGCGTTTTTCGAGTTCGGCATTTTGCTGCGCTTTTTTCTCCTCGGCAAGTTTACGCTCAGTTGCATCGCGCGATACGTTTGCAAATCCAATCAGGTTGCCGTGGTCATTGTAAAGGCTGGTTAAGGTATCGTTGGCCCAAAAAGCAGAACCGTTTTTACGTACCCGCCACCCTTCGGTTTCGTGCGTGCCATTTTTGAGCGCCAGTTTTAAGCTATGGCTAAGCAGTTTGCGTTCATTATCGTTAGGGCGGTAAAAAACAGAAATATGCCGGCTAATAATCTCCTCGCTTTGGTATCCATGAATACGTTCGGCGCCCTCGTTCCAACTCAGAATATAACCGTTAATATCGATTAAAAAAATAGCATAATCGGTAACGCTGCTTACCAATAAGCGAAATAGCTTTTCATCAACGCTTTGTCCGGTTAGCAATTCGGTAGTATTCAAAATTCAATTAGCCTAATTAAGCATCACGCGTTCAGAAAGTTTCCGATAATATAGTAGGATAGTTTCTGAAAGGTTAATGCGACTCTATATTAAGAAGAATATAGCGGCTTTCTTGCCTGTGGTTGAGTCCAAAGTAGGTAAATTACACCAACAGGTTTATTTACGTGACGAACGCGGTTATTCTCGGGGTATATGGTTGCAAATTATTGGTGACAGACGGTATGCACAAGCCATCAGCCTACAAGGTAAGATTACTTATAAGTTATAAAATAATAATTAGAGTGCAGAATTGATTAAGCCTTGCCGGCTACACAAATCACAAACTCGCCTTTTACCGGGTGGGTTTCAAAATGCTGCTTTACTTCGGTAACAGTGCCACGCACGGTTTCTTCAAACATTTTGGTTAGCTCGCGCGATACAGATAGCTGGCGGTCGGCTCCAAAATAAGTAGCCATCTCGTCCAGTGTTTTTAACAGCCGGTGCGGCGATTCGTATAAAATAATGGTTCGCTCTTCTTCGGCTAAAAACTTATAACGGGTTTGCCGGCCCTTTTTCAAAGGCAAAAAGCCTTCAAAGCAAAAACGGTCGGTCGGGAAGCCCGAGTTAACCAGCGCCGGTACAAAGGCTGTAGCACCGGGCAAGCACTCTACCAGTAAATCGTGGCGCAGCGCTTCGCGCACCAGGTAAAAGCCCGGGTCGGATATGGCCGGTGTACCTGCATCAGAGATTAAGGCAATATTTTTACCTTCTTTTAAAAACTTTACAATTTCTGAGGAGGACTGATGCTCATTGTGCTGATGATGGGCAAATACCTTTTTTTCGATGCCGAAATGTTTAAGTAATGGGGCAGAGGTGCGGGTATCTTCGGCCAAAATCAGGTCGGCTTCTTTCAACACACGTATGGCCCGGTAAGTCATATCTTCCAGGTTGCCTATCGGCGTTGGCACTAAGTAGAGTTTACCTATGTTGTTCATTGGTTCATTAGTTCATTGGTTCATTAGTTTTCGAGGCTTAAGCAGGTGCTGTTTATACAACACCAATAAAACCTAATGAACTAATGAACCAATGAACTTACAATTATATCTTTGCGGTGAAAATTTAAAATAAATGCTGCAAGTTAGTTATATCCGCGATAACAAGGAACAGGTTTTAGAACGTTTGGCTGTTAAAAACTTTAAACAGACCGAACTGGTTGATGAATTGATTGCCCTGGACGATAGCCGGCGTCAAACTCAAAATCGTTTAGACAGTACTTCGGCCGAGGCCAACGCTGCCGCTAAACGTATCGGCGAAATGATGCGTACCGGCCAAAAAGCGGAGGCCGAGCAGCTTAAATCGCAAACCGGAACCTGGAAAGAAGAAATAAAGCAGCTAAGCGAGCAGCTCAATACTATTGAGCAGGAGTTACAGCAAAAAATTGTATTGCTGCCCAACCTGCCACATAGCAGTGTGCCTAAAGGCGTAAGCGCAGAGGATAACGAGGTAGTGCTCGAAAGCGGCGAAAAGCCTGTTTTACCTGCCAACGCCCTGCCGCATTGGGAACTGGCTGCCAAATATAACCTGATTGATTTTGAACTGGGTGTTAAAATAACTGGTGCCGGTTTCCCAGTATATAAGGGTAAAGGTGCCAAGTTACAGCGTGCTTTAATCAGTTTCTTTTTAGATGAAGCCGAAAAAGCAGGTTACAACGAGGTGATGCTGCCGCTGATGGTAAACGAAGCTTCGGGTTTTGGTACCGGTCAGCTGCCTGACAAAGAAGGACAGATGTATTTTGTAGGGCAGGATAATTTATACCTGATACCGACAGCCGAGGTGCCAATTACTAACCTGTACCGAGACGTAATTTTAAAGTTGGATGAATTGCCGGTTAAAAATACCGGCTATACACCTTGTTTTCGCCGCGAGGCCGGTTCTTACGGCGCTCATGTGCGTGGTCTGAACCGTTTGCACCAGTTTGATAAAGTAGAGTTAGTACAGGTAGTACATCCCGACCAGTCTTACGAAGTTTTGGAAGGCATGAGTGCCCACGTGCAAGGTCTGTTGCAAAAATTAGGTTTAGCTTACCGTGTACTGCGTTTGTGTGGTGGTGATATGGGCTTCACTGCAGCGTTAACTTATGATATGGAAACCTGGAGCGCCGCCCAGCAACGCTGGCTGGAGGTTTCGTCAGTATCTAACTTCGAAACTTACCAAAGCAACCGCTTGAAATTACGTTTTCGTAATGCAGAAGGTAAAACGCAACTGGCTCATACGCTAAACGGCAGCGCCCTGGCTTTGCCGCGCATTGTAGCCACATTGCTCGAAAACAATCAAACCGAGCAAGGTATTAAAATACCTGAGATATTAGTGCCTTACACTAAGTTTGAATGGATTGACTAATTCATTACACGCATTATAAAGCATTAAGGCCTGCTGGATATTAAATTCCGGCAGGCCTTAATGCTTTATAAGAACAGTAGTAACAATTATTTTTGAGGACGGCCATCAGGGTTAGCGTTTCCCGGAGCCATGCTGGTCGAATCGCGGGTGGTATCTGTTTTGGCAGTACTGTCCATTGCGCCTACGCTGGTTGCGCCCTGAGTTGAGTTGTTTTGGTTAGTATCGGCACTGCCACCTATTGATTTGCCTTCACCGCTTCCGCCGCATGATGCCAGCATGATGGTGATGAGCGCCAGACCTGCCATATTTCTAATGATTTTCATAAGGGTTAATGTTTTGTTGTGTAATTAAACAGGTGCGTTTCTGTTAATGTTTTAGCTTATTCTAATAAAGCGCATCAGGCTTATTTTCAAAATAACTAATTTTGAGGAGTCGAAGCTGCCTATTTGCTTGGTTTGCGCTTTGACCAAACTCAGTTTCATGACGCAAAACCCCATTAATAATCAAACCTGGTTCTGGCTCTTTTTTTCGTTACTGGTAGCCTATATTTTCGGTCTGTTTGTGCCGCTCATGAACGAGGATGCCTCACACCATGCCAACATTGCTTTGCACATGGTGCAAAACCACGATTATGTAAACCTGGTTGATGACCACTATAAAGATTACCTGGACAAGCCACATCTGCATTTCTGGTTAACGGCACTGTCATTCAATATTTTTGGTGTCAATACCATCTCCTATAAAATACCGGCTCTGCTGGCCACTTTTTTAGGTTTGTTTTCCACTTTTAAGTTAGGTAAGCTTATTTATAACCGGCAAGCAGGTTTAATGGCAGCCGTAATGTATGCCAGTGCACAGGCGCAGTTTTTAGCCAACAATGATGTGCGGATGGATGCCCTGCTTACAGCCAGCATTATTTTTGCCACCTGGCAGCTGGTGGAGTCGGCCTACTTTTCGCGCTGGTATAATTATGTGCTGGCCGGTTTGGGGCTGGCCATGGCCTTTACCACCAAGGGTATGATTGGCTTTGTGATGCCGGGTGCAGCACTGTTTTTTTTATTGCTGTATCAGCGTAACTGGAAAGCCATGTTCCATTGGCGCTGGTTGGTAGTTTTATTGTGCTGGGCTGTTTTTATCGCGCCTTGTGTTTATTGCTACTATCTGCAATATGATTTGCACCCCGAAAAAGTGGTGCGTAACATGCGCAATGTATCGGGTGTAAAGTTTATTTTATGGCAGCAAAACTTTGAGCGCTTAGAGGGTAAGCACTGGGGCAAAGGGCATAAAGATTATTTCTTTTTCTTCCACACTTTGCTATGGGCATTCCTGCCGTTTTGCCTGCTTACGTACATTGCATTTTTTAACCGCGTTACATTTTTTGTAAAAAGCCGGTTTAAATATACTCCTAACCACGAGCTGTTAACTGTAGGCACTATCATCATTATTTTCGCCATCATCTCCTCGTCGGGTTACCAGTTACCACACTATTTAAATATTTTATTCCCGTTTTTTGCTTTGCTGACGGCTGGACTGTTAGAAGCTAAAGTGAATAGCAACGACGCTAAAAGCCTGTCTGTTTATAATAAAGTGCAATACCTGGTTATTGCCATTGTTGTATTTTTGCTGGTGTTGCTCAATTTTTGGTGTTTCCCGGTGCATTCATGGGCTGTCATTGCGGTTTCGTTACTGGTAGTAGGTGTAATGATTTACGTGTTTACCAAAGAGCATCATTTGTTGACCCGCTTAATTACTTTATCAGTATTGTTAGCTTCGTTAACCAATGTGCTTCTGAATGGTAACGTGTATCAGCAGTTATTAAATTACCAAAGCGGCATTGGTTTGGCCCAGGTGGTTAACCGGAATCATATCCCTAAAAATGATGTGTATAATTTTAATCATCACAGCTCGGGTTTTAACTTTTATGCGCAGCATTTAAATAAGGCTGTTACCCTGGCCGAAATTAAAGCCATGCGTGCCAAGGGCAAGCCGGTTTGGTTACTTACCAATGCAGACTCGCGGCAAACCTTGATTAATCAGGGCTTTAAGTTTAAAACCGTTTATTCGGATGTTGATTTTGGGATTACACGTTTAAATAAGGAGTTTTTAAATCCTGCAACGCGCAAACAGGTGTGTGTTACCGATTATTTGATAGAAATTATGTAATGAGGGTAAATAGCCGGGATGCAAATTATGCAACGAAGCCATTGAAAATCAAATAATACTTGTATATTTGTGTTATTAAAGAAGAGGGGACCTATGTCCCCTCTTTTTATTTATCAATCAAATTTGGCTGATAATGAATATTGAAAAGAGAGTAACAGAACTGGTTGAAGAGAAAATTGCAGACAAGCCTGGCCTTTTTTTGGTTAGCGTGAAGATGCAGGGAAACGGAAAGTTAATCATTTTGATTGACGGCGATAATGGTTTAGGCATAGGCGATTGTGCCGAGGTAAGCCGCCACGTAGGCTATCACCTGGAAGAAGAGAACCTGATACCGGATGCCTATAACCTGGAAGTGTCGTCGCCCGGTATTGATACGCCATTAACATTGCCCCGGCAGTTTGTAAAAAATGTAGGCAGGCAGGTGGCTATCAAAACTACCGATGGCGGTAAGCGCGAAGGTAAGTTATTGGGAATAACAGCCGACCATGTGCTGATTGAAGAAAAAGTAAAAACTACAGGTAAAAAAGCGGAACTGGTAGAAAATGCCATCCCGACAGATACTATAGCAGAAACAAAAGTTTTAATATCGTTTAAATAAGATGAGCAGTATTAATTTAATAGATTCCTTTCAGGAGTTTAAAGACTTTAAGAATATTGACCGGCCAACCATGATGAGTGTGTTGGAGGACGTGTTTAGAAGCATGATCCGTAAAAAATACGGTACCGACGAAAACTGCGACGTGATTGTAAACACCGATAATGGTGACTTAGAAATCTGGCGCACCCGTACCGTTATGGAAGACGGATTTTCTGAAGATGATGACCTGGAGATAGAACTGGCAGAAGTTCACAAGTATGACCCCTCGTTAGAGGTAGGCGACGAGTTTGTTGAACAGATTACCTTAGAAAGCTTTGGCCGCCGGGCTATTTTAGCTGCCCGCCAAACGCTGGTATCTAAAATTCTGGAACTGGAGAAAGACGAAATCTTCAAAAAATATAAAGACCGCGTAGGCGAAATTATAACCGGCGAGGTTTACCAGGTTTGGAAAAAAGAAACTTTGGTACTTGACGATGAAGGTAATGAGTTGTTGTTGCCAAAAAGCGAGCAAATACCGGCCGATTACTTTAAAAAAGGTGATAGCGTAAAAGCGGTAGTATCCAAAGTGGATATGATGAATACCAATCCTAAAATCATCATTTCGCGTACTGCGCCTGAGTTTTTACAACGTTTATTTGAGCAGGAGGTTCCGGAGATTTTTGATGGCTTAATTACCATTAAAAAAATTGTACGCGAACCGGGCGAGCGTGCCAAAGTGGCGGTAGAATCATACGATGACCGTATTGACCCTGTCGGTGCCTGTGTGGGTATGAAGGGTTCGCGTATACACGGTATCGTTCGTGAGCTTAAAAATGAAAATATTGACGTTATCAACTACACCAATAACGTTCAGTTATATATTCAACGGGCTTTATCGCCGGCAAAAATCACGTCGATTAAGCTGGACGAGGAGCGTAAAACCGCTGCCGTTTACCTGAAGCCTGACCAAGTGTCACTGGCTATTGGACGTGGTGGGCATAATATTAAACTGGCCGGTAAATTAACCGGTTACGAGGTGGATGTTTACCGCGAAGCTGATGAACACGAGGAGGATGTGGACCTGGAAGAATTCTCGGATGAAATAGATGGCTGGATTATTGATGAGTTTAAACGTGTTGGTTTGGATTCGGCAAAATCAATATTGAGCCTCAGCATCGGCGAATTGGTTAAACGTACTGACCTTGAAGAGGAAACAATTAAAGAAGTTTTATCAATTCTGCAAGCTGAGTTTGAATAAGCTGGATATATGCCAATAAAAAATCGTAATTTTGCATATAGTAAGCAGAGAAAGAATTAATAAATGTCAGAAGACAAAAGCATAAAGTTAATAAAAGCAGTAAAAGAGCTTAACATTGGTATGGGTACCATTGTAGACTTTTTATCCTCAAAGGGTTATAAAGTAGACAAAAACCCAAACTCGGTGCTTAACAGCGATATGTACAGCACACTGGTAAAACAGTTTGCTGCCGATAAAAGCATTAAGGAAGAAGCCAAACAAATCAACATAGGCAAAATACGCCGTGATGAACCTGGTATGACTCCTGAAAAGCCTGCTGAGCAACGCACCAAAGACTTTGAAAAAGAGGAAATCCTGATTAAAAACGCAGGAGGATTTTCGGGTGGATCTTCAAGCCGGCCTAAAGAAGCTGAGAAGCCTCAGGAGCGCCCAGAAGGATCTTTGCCTGGCGTTAAGGTGGTTGGTAAAATAGATTTAAACAATCTAAACAAACCAGCGCCGCGTCCGGAGCCGGCATCAACGCCAGCGCCTGCAGCTGAAAAGCCTGCCGCACCTGCACCACAAGTGCAAGAGCCGGTGGCTAAACCAACGCCGCAGCCTGAGCCGGTAGCAGCGCCAACACCAGCACCTGTAGCCGAAAAGCCTGCCACGCCTGCACCACAAGTGCAAGAGCCGGTAGCCAAGCCGGCGCAGCAGCCTGAGCCGGTGGCAACACCTGCACCAGCGCCTGTAGCTGAAAAGCCAGCCGCACCTGTACAAAAAGCGCAAGAACCGGTGGCAACCTCTGCTGCCGAAAAACCGGCTGCGTCAACAACGACTGCTTCAACTCCGGAAGAGCAACCTGCCGCTGCTCCTGAAAATGAAGTAATCAGGGCTAAAGCCGAGCGTCTCACCGGTCCAAACGTCATCGGTAAAATACAATTACCGGTTGATAATGGCCGTCGCGGCAACCAGGCTTCTGCATCTTCGAACGCTAATACTTCTGACAACAGGCGCAAACGTAAGCGTAAAGAAACCGGTCCGGGACAGCCTGGTGGTCAAACCGGCGGTCCGCAACAAGGACAGCAAGGTGGCGGCAGCCAGCAAGGTGGTAATAATAACAATAACCGTCCGGGTGGCGGCTATCAAGGCGGTAACAATCGCCCTGGCCAAGGTGGCAATCGTCCGGGTGGCGGCTATCAGGGTGGCAATAATCGTCCTGGGTTTGGTAACCGCAACGCGGCACCAAGCGGCGCACCTAAAGAAGAGCCTACAGAAAAAGAAATACAAGACCAGATTAAAGCTACACTGGCCCGCTTAAGCGGTGCCGGTAAATCAGGTAAATTTGCACAACGGGCCAAGTTCCGTCGTCAAAAACGTGATGATGTGGCGGCATCGGCCGAGGAAGCAGCAATGGAACAAGAGCTGCAGTCGCGGGTGCTTAAGGTTACCGAGTTTGTTACCGCTAACGAGCTGGCCTCGTTAATGGACGTATCGGTAACACAAATCATCTCTACCTGTATGAGCTTAGGTATGTTCGTATCTATCAACCAACGTTTAGACGCAGAAACCCTGAGCATTGTAGCCGACGAGTTTGGTTATAAAATAGAATTTGTTAAGCCTGATGAAGAAGAAATCAACCTCGAAGAGGAAGATGCTCCGGAAAGCTTAATCTCGCGTGCGCCGATTGTAACCATTATGGGTCACGTTGACCACGGTAAAACATCGTTGCTCGACTTTATACGCAAAACCAACGTTATTGGCGGTGAGGCGGGTGGTATTACCCAGCACATTGGCGCCTATGAAGTAACGCTGGAAGACAAACGTAAAATTACATTCCTGGACACGCCGGGTCACGAAGCGTTTACCGCGATGCGTGCCCGTGGTGCCCAAGTAACCGATATTGTTATTATTGTTATTGCTGCAGACGATAGCGTGATGCCGCAAACCCGGGAGGCTATTAACCATGCCCAGGCTGCAGGTGCACCAATCATCTTTGCCTTTAACAAAATTGATAAACCAGGCGCTAATGCCGACAAAGTGCGTGAGCAATTAGCCGGTATGAACATTCTGGTTGAAGAATGGGGCGGTAAATACCAGTCGCAGGAAATTTCGGCTAAATCCGGCTTAAACGTTAACATGTTGCTGGAAAAGGTATTGCTAGAGGCTGAATTATTAGAACTGAAAGCCAATCCGAAAAAACGTGCTGTAGGTACAGTTATTGAAGCCGCCTTAGATAAGGGCCGTGGTATTGTAACTACCGTATTGGTACAAGCAGGTACATTGCGTGTAGGTGACCCGATACTGGCCGGTAGCTATAGCGGTCGTGTAAAGGCATTAACCAACGAGCGCGGTATGCGTGTAAGCGAAGCCGGCCCGTCTACACCGGTACAGGTGTTGGGTATGCAAGGCGCACCAACCGCGGGTGATAAATTTAACGCCCTTGAAAGCGAGGTTGAAGCACGTGATATTGCCAACAAACGTTTACAATTACAACGTGAGCAAGGCCTGCGTACGCAAAAACACATTACACTTGATGAGATTGGCCGTCGTTTGGCAATCGGTAACTTCAAGGAGCTTAACGTCATTGTTAAAGGTGACGTTGATGGTTCTATCGAAGCATTATCCGATTCATTGCTTAAACTATCTACCGACCAGATTCAGGTAAATATTATCTCTAAAGCGGTAGGTCAGATTTCCGAATCAGACGTATTATTGGCTTCTGCTTCGGATGCGATTATCATCGGTTTCCAGGTGCGCCCTTCAGGCAGTGCCCGTAAGCTGGCCGAGCAGGAGCAAATTGATATCCGTCTGTACTCGATTATCTACGACGCCATCAACGAGATTAAGACAGCGATGGAAGGCATGTTGGCTCCAACCTTTGAAGAGAAGATTGTGGCTAACGTGGAAATTCGTGAAACGTTTAAAATCAGTAAAGTGGGTACTATTGCCGGATGTATGGTGCTTGACGGTAAGATTACCCGTAACAGCAAGATCCGGATTATCCGCGAGGGTGTAGTAATTTACACTGGCGAACTGGCTTCACTGAAACGTTATAAAGACGACGTGAAAGAAGTAAACGCAGGTTACGAGTGTGGTTTAAACATCCAGAACTTCAATAACATCGAAGTAGGCGACATTGTAGAAGCTTACGAAAACGTGGAAGTTAAGCGTAAACTGTAATTTACACCAGATATTATAAAACGACAAAGCCGCTTCAATTTGAAGCGGCTTTGTCGTTTTATAAGCTTCTTAAAACAGTTAAATTCAACATACTTTTGCAGCTATAATATAATCTGCAAAACGTTCCATTTCTTCTAATTGCGGGCTGCACTGCAATAAAAGGATCTCAACACCAACTCTTTCAAATACAGCAATGTGGTCTTGTTATTTTTCAAAGAGTACTGGCAAGGCCGTTGCGTAAGCTACGATTAGATCCAAAATAATCGCGCAATTAAATTCATTGTTTAATTGTATTAGACATGTACATATGCTGCCGTTCACCGACTTGCATTTATAACCAGTAAACAATCAAAGAAAGACGAAGAGAAATATTGTACAAGCTGATGGATATACTACTTGCAGTATTTTGCAATAAAAGTATCAGCTAAATCACTACCTGTGTTCTTGATAAACTTCCAGTCTTTGCAGGCGCCTTCCTGGTCGCCCTGTTTCAGTTTTTCATTGGCCTGGTCAAGCAGGTCTTTCCAGAGGTCTTCGTTAATGCCTAATTCATTTTTTAGGGCGTTTATCTCGCTTTCTTTTCCAGGATCGGCTTTACCCGCATCTTTATTAATATAATAGTTGGTTACGGCGTTTTCCAGTTCTTGGCGGCGTTGATAGGCTACAATGGCTTGGTCCATAGTCATGGTTGGCGTAGTGCGGCGCTGGCACTTGGCAAAATCGGGTTTAAAGCGGATGGGTAACACCACCCTAACCGCACTGTTATAGTCAGCCGGAATTTGCCATTTGCCAGATGTAAGCTTTACCACCCGCAGGGCCTCATCGTCCAAATCAATACCCGGGCCTTGTTGTACCCTGGCATCGGCTACGTTACCGTTTTTATCGATGCTGAAACTCACCTGTATGTTTCCTTCAATACAGTTTTGGCTCGAAAATTCGGGATAGATGATATGGCTCGCAATAAAGCTGTTTAAAGCAGATGCGCCGCCTTTAAAAGTTGGTTGTGCCATTGCCAAAAAGCAACAGCTAACCCAAAGAATTATATTTAATGAGGTAGCTTTTAGCATTTTAAATCAATTACTTAATTAAAACGCTAACAGTTAAATCACATTATAGTTGCTTTTGAAAAATGTAAAATTAAATCCGGGTCAGGAATGTTTTGCTGATAACTGTCTTTCTCAGAGTAGCGGCACACGCCAGGATAGTCACCTGTTAAGCTCTGCATATCAAACATCAGCTGAAAGTGCAAGTGTGGCGGCCATTGGCCGTTCTCTTCTTCGTGTCCAAAGGTGGCCATTTGCTGGTTTACATCGATGGGTTGACCTACAACTAAACTCTGTAATGCAGAACGGTTCAGATGCCCGTAAAGGCTATAAAGCGTCAGTCTGTCTAAATGATGTTCCAGGATAATGGTGGGCCCATAATCGCCGAAGTTATTATTATCCTTAAAGCTGTGTACTGTACCGGCTAAAGGCGCATAAACAGGGGTGTTGGCTGGCCCCCAAATATCTATGCCCAGGTGTAAGCGGCGCGGTTCGGTATTGGTTGTATTGAACAGGTTGCTGCGGGCATATAAGGTACGGTGTTCAAAGTAACCGCCTATACCGTAACGGCAGCCGTTATCAGCCAGCTTACGGTTTACCCAAGCGCTAAACCGGGGTGTGTCAGCCACTTCGTCAGCGGTAAGCTCCTGGTTATTTGCGGTAAAGTCGAAAGCTAAAAGGCGGTCGTTAGCTAGGTCAATATCCACTACCTTTCCTACCTGGTCGGGGTGGGTTTGTATAAAGCTGGCTAACTGCCCGTGCTTGTCCATAATTACTCTTGTCCTTCGTCGCTTTGGCGTGGCTCTTTGCTTATTTTATCAAAAAGTTTGTCCATGCGCTCCACGTACTCGTTGGTATCATCCACAAAAAACTCCAGCTGAGGAATTACCCTAACCTGGTCTTTAATGCGGGCGCCAAGCTTATATCTGATTTCGGATGCATGAGATTTAACAGTTTGTAAAGATTGCTGCGTATTAGTATTGTTAAAGAAGCTTAAAAATACACGGGCTATAGCTAAATCGGGCGTTACACGCACCTTGGTTATAGTTACCAGCGTATTGGGTAAAAAGCTCATGCCTTCGCGCTGAAATATGGCGGCCAGGTCTTGCTGTAATACACCGGCAAATTTTTGTTGACGTTTTGATTCCATCGTAATCTCTTTTAGGGGAGTGAAACAGGTTAAAGCGAAATGCTCGAATATTAAAGGCAAAAACAGCTGTTTGGTTTTAAAGCAGGTACTATAAAGTATGCTTGGAGTAAAACCTGCAGTGGTTAATGGCTTTAATTACACAAATCCTGCGGTATTTCTTTTGTGATTTTCAGCACCTTGCGTACTACCAGTGTGCTGTCATACTCCGAGCCCTGACCATCATTGCCTGATGGTATTTTTTCGCCTTCCACCTCCACGTA
The DNA here is from genome assembly GCA_913777515.1 of uncultured Mucilaginibacter sp. Taxonomy (GTDB): domain Bacteria; phylum Bacteroidota; class Bacteroidia; order Sphingobacteriales; family Sphingobacteriaceae; genus Mucilaginibacter. The sequence goes on along the minus strand of CAJYSL010000144.1, from coordinate 6,674 downwards.
TACCGGCTCATAAGGTTTCTCGAAGTTCATTTGTGAGTATTGCAACTCTAATTGTGCCGAGCTGTCGGCCACCCAATATTCATGGGTATCATCGCAGTTTTTAAACGATTTAATTTCGGGGCCAAAGCTGTACAGACCTTTAAACACCTCCCGTCCATTTGACGTAGCATTGCGTTTACAGGAGCAAAAAACTACTGCCAGCATTACTATCATCAATTTTACAAACCTGCACTGCATGTTACAAAGTTATAAATCCTGTTTAATTTCGTCTAACCCTTTTACGCTTAAACGTGCACTCACGCCCGAGGCAATAACGGCAATGGTACTTACGGTTAAAAATACGATTATAAAATCGTTAACTTTTAAGTGGATAGGATAGGCATCAATCACCATCATCTGCCCACCCATTTTAATAAAACCGTATTGCTGTTGCAGCACGCAAAAAATAAGTCCGGCCAGCATCCCCAATACACATCCCGTAATCGAAATCATCATGCCTTCAAAAAAGAAGATGCCTTGAATTAACGGCTTACCTGCACCCAAACTGGTGAGTATGGCTATATCCTTACGCTTATCAATCACCAGCATGGTTAGTGAGCCAATGATGTTAAAAATCGCAATAATCAATATAAAAACCAATATCAAAAACACCGACCAGCGTTCTGTTTTCAGCGTTTTATACAACTCTGTATTTTGTTCAAAGCGGTTTTTTACTAAAAAGGCGCTTCCCAGTTTTTCCTGGATGGCCTCTTGCTGCTCATTGATGTTTGTTCTTTTTTTAAAGTTGAGTTCGATAGAAGATACATCGGTGGGCTCATCGAGCAGGTCGCGGGTAAAGGCTAAGGGGGCTACCACAATATCATCAAAATCCTGCTGGATGGAAAAAATACCCGATACGTTGATGCCGCGCCGTACAAATTCATCCTCTGGGTTTACGGCGTTAACAATTTTGCGCCGGGGTGAATAAATCTGCAACTGGGCCATCGGGTTGTTAATGTTTACCCCTAAGCTGTTTTGTACCGTAGCACCAATAACTACAAACGGGTTACCCTCAACATCCAACGTAAACGAGCCGTTTTGTATGGTGCTGTCTAACTGAGGGTTTTTTAAAAAGTCTTTGCTCACGCCGCGCAGCGTTCCAATAAACTGGCGGTCGCCATAACGGATAAGCGCTTTTTCTTGCAGGGTTTGGGTGTATGAAAAAAGTGCCGGATTGTGGCTGAGTTGCTTAAAGTAGGCCGTGTTCGGATTAAAGGTTTTGCCCCGCGCGGGTTCTATTTTAATTTCGGGCGTAAAGTTGCTGTACAGCGACAAAATAACCTTTTCGAACCCGTTAAACACTGACAAAATAATAACCAATGCTGCACTGCCCACAAATACCCCCAGCATAGATATGCCCGAAATGATATTGATGGCATGCATCTTTTTACGCGAAAAAAGATATCGTTGCGCTATATAAATCGAGGTATTCAAGGGATTTTATAAATATATAAATGCAATATGGTAAAATGTTGCTGCTATAAAACCGGTGTAGCGGTTTTTTAAGCTGACGGAGTGCCGTTAAACAGTATATCACTTAACGGACAAAACAATGTACTATTTTGTTTCCCGGGTTGTAAGGTATAAACTTTAAATGCCTGATAGTTTAAAAGAATGGGTTAGTGGCCTTTTCGAAACCTATGGTAGTTTCGGGACCATGCCCCGGATATACCGTGCAATCATCGGGCAGTACAAAAAGCTTTTGCTGGATATTGTTGATAAGTTGCGTATGGTTACCGCCCGGTAAATCGGTACGGCCAATACTGCCCCTAAAAAGCACATCGCCGCCTACCAGTAACTTGTCGGCTTCGCTATAAAAGCATAAATGTGCAGGCGAGTGGCCAGGCGCAAATATCAATTGCAGCGTAGTATTACCAAATGACACGGTGCCGCTTTCGGGCAAATAGGTATCAGGAAGCGGCGATAGCTCGTAACGGATACCGGACTGTTGTGCCCAAACCGGCATCGCTTCTAATATCGCCATTTCGCCCTGATGAAACTGAGGCTTTAACCCGTATTGGTCAAAAACAAATTTGTTGCCCAGTACATGGTCAATGTGGCAGTGGGTGTTAAGTAGCAATACCGGCTTTAATTGGTGTTGCTTAATAAAATTGACTACCGCGTTTTGTTCGGCAGCAGTATACATACCCGGATCGATGATAGCGCATTCGCCGCTGTCATCATATAATAAATAGGTGTTTTCCTGGTAAGGGTTGTTAGGGAATGCCTGTATTGTAGCCATACGCAAAGCTATAAATTATAGTGAAGCTTTACTCGGAAACATTAAGGCGTGCCGGCAGTTTTCCAGTGGAAGCTTTTAATCAAGACAGCGATATCCTTCTTTACAAAATCAAGCACGGGCTGGATAGAGTCGAGCTTTGGCTCGGTATTAAAGTACAAGGCACCACGCAGGTAATGGCGGGTACTGTCTGTTAAAAAAAACTGTGCTGATGAGGCGGCATTGCCATCGATAGTATAATAAATGCCATACACCTTACGGTCGGGGTAACGAATGATACCTTCATCAATAGAGGTTGCCTTTACCGTGTGCTTAAACGCAAATGTGTGGGCGTCCTCAATCAAAGCATCAAACACTTTTTTTGATGTAATGGGCTGATAGCTTAAATGCAGCGTGCCATTAAATTGTGGCAACTGCAGGTTTATCCAGCAGGGCTTAGCACCGGGCGCGTTATCAGGCTCTACTTTCGCATAAGTTGGGTAGGTAAAGGTGTAGGCACAATCAGAATCATACTGCTTGTACTCCCGCTTAGGGAAATAAATGCGGTAATAGCCACGGGGCTTGGGTGAGTAATCGGCCTTTTGCTCGCAAGCGGTTAGGCCGGCTGCCAGGCATAGTAATATTACCGCAACTATTTTCATGGGTTTTGCTCTCTGGAATTCCATATTTCCCATGATTTTTCTGCCTGCATCAACAACATCTCGTACCCGTTTTTAGTAGCAGCGCCTTGCTCACGGCCTTTTTTCAAAAACAGGGTTTCTGCCGGGTTGTATATCAAATCATAAAGTAAATGCTCAGACGTTAAAGCCTCATACGGAATATCAGGGCACTTATCCGTATCGGGCGCCATGCCCAGCGGTGTGGTGTTGATGATAAGCTTATACTTGGAGATAATTTCTGGTGTGAGGTCCTGGTATTGAATATGGTCTGCCTCTTTTTGACGAGATGCAAACCTGGCATAAATATTCAGCTTGTTTAATACATACTTTACCGCGCGTGATGCCCCGCCGGTACCCAATACCAAAGCCTGTGTATGCTGCTCGCCTAACAACGGTTTCAACGACACCTCAAAGCCATAAACATCAGTATTAAAACCCTCCAGCCTGAACTCATGGTCTTTGATGCCTACCTCGCCCGAAAAAGCAGCTGCTACCGGACTTTCGGAAGTAATGCGGATACAATTGACAGCATCAACTTCTTTAGCTTCGGGGTGTACCCAATCCAAGTAATACATAACCCCGATTTTATGCGGAACAGTAACGTTTAAACCGCAAAGGCCCGGGTTAGCGCGCAACAATTCCGGAAAGTCGCTCAGGTTTTTAATCTCGTACAGGTCGTAAACATGGTCTTCAATATTTTCCTGCTCGAATTTCTCGGTAAAGTATTTTTTAGAAAACGAATGCGTGAGTGGATACCCGATTAATCCATATTGTTTGGTGGCCATGGTTGAATCAATAATTTTGTCTGAAGGTGCCTTTTTAATTCCTAACAGGCAATACCCATTATTGATTTAAGAAATGGTCGAAAGTATCACTGCGTAATCCCAGTCGTAAAGTTTCCAGCGGAATCATATCTGCAGGAGCGATATTACCTAAGTTTACATTGCTGCCTAATAGTTTGATAAACCAAACCTGTTGTGCTTTTTGCGGAGCCTCCCATATAATTTTATCGGCTGGTATTTGGGTTAGAATTTCGTCTACCAAGCCCTGTCTAACTTCGCCCGAATCGCGGTAGATACCCACGTTGCCGCTTTCGCGTGCTTCGGCAATTACTTTATGAGAGCCCGCTTCCAGTTCGGCTTTCATCAGCTGTATCCACTTATAGGGGGCAAATATCTTCTGAACATCTTTGGAGCCTACTTCGGATATCACGGTAACGCGCTCGCTCAGCTTACGGATGTATTCGCATTTGATGTCGTGCTCAATAGTAATTGAACCATCAGAAACCTCGGCATACTCCAGCCCGAATTTATCCAGCATACGGCAGTAATCATCATACTGGTTACGAACTATAAAGGCCTCGAACAACGTGCCGCCAAAGTAAAAAGGAATACCCGCCTGCCTATACAGATTTAGTTTTTCCTGCAAGTTAGGGGTAACATATGATGTGGCCCATCCCAGTTTGATGATATCGGTATAAATGCCCGAAACTTCCAGAAAGTCTTCGGCTTGGCGCAGGCTGAGGCCTTTATCCATAACCATAGTCATTCCGCTTTCGCGGGGCTTTTCGGTACGTTCGGGAATGTTATTGAGTTCGTAGTGCATAAATCTATTTGGTTATAGTCTATAACTAAAAGTTTTGACCCTGCAAAGATTGGAAATTATTGTTTAAACCAACAATAAATTGCAATGTACGCACAAGCTATGACTTTCAAATTAGCTATTCTTATCCAAATTAACACCAAACAATAAAGTGGGTAATCGCTTAAATAGGGTATGATTTCGACCGAAAACAACTCTCCGGAGAGCAATAACCTGTATATCAAGCGTGTATTTATAGCAGCCGGTATCGTAGCCTTGTTGGCTATCATCATCCTGATTGTAAAAGTAGCTTTTAATGTATTGCTGATGGTATTAGCCGGTACCCTGATTGCCGTTTATTTTAACGGTTTGGCCGATTTGATTGAACGCCATACGCCATTGCAGCGCCGTGCAAGTATGTTGATTTCGGTAATAGGCTCTTTTATTATTATCGGACTGCTGTTTTGGTTTATGGGGACGAAAATACAACAGCAGGTAAGTGCTTTAAGCGAAGACTTTCCGGCTATGGTAACTAAGTTAGAGAACCAGGTAAAACAATATCCTCTAGGTGCGAAAGCATTAGAAAACATATCGGGCAATGATTCTCAAAAACTCATGAATACCGCCCAAAACTTCTTCCGTACAAGTTTTGGGGTACTGGGTGACATTTATATCATTGTGTTTTTGGGGATCTTCTTTACTATTAGTCCGTCGCTGTACAAAGATGGTATTGTTAACCTGATTCCTAAGCGTGGTCAACCTAAAGCCAAGCAAGTAATTGACCGCTTGAGCCAAGTATTGAAGGGCTGGTTGAAAGGAATGATGATTGCCATGGTATTAATTGCCGTACTCAGCTTTATTGGTTTAACTATTATAGGTATACCGATGGCTTTAGCCTTAGCAGTGATTGCCGGTATCCTCAACTTTATCCCCAATTTTGGTCCGCTAATGGCCATGGTGCCCGCCGTATTGCTTGGTTTGGTAGATAGTACCCAAACAGCCATTATTGTAGCGGCACTGTATATTTTGATACAAACGCTTGAAAGTAATATTATCACACCCACCATTCAGCGCCGCATGATTAACCTGCCGCCGGCATTGCTCATTATTGCACAGTTACTGATGGGAACTTTATCCGGAGCATTAGGTATTATACTGGCTACGCCTTTATTGGCTATTACTATGGTGCTGGTAGAGGAATTGTATGTGAAATATAATAACGGCGACGAAGAAACCGAAAAGTAAACGCACAAAAAAGGCGGCATTTGTGGTGCCGCCTTAATTAGTAATGTAAGTAATGTGTGATTATTTGGTGTAACGTGCAATGATATCCAGTATTACTTTGTTTTTCTGCAACTGCGGCAGGTAGTCAAACAAAATGTAATGCTTATCCGGGTCGGTGGTTAAAGCCAGTTCCAGGTTGCTTAGTGCCTCGTTATAATCGCCTTTGGCAAACAAATAAGCCACCATACGGTAATACAGTTCTGCAGCTTCCGGATTATTTTTGATAGCCTCAGCAATAACCTCAATGGCATCATGCAGGCGGTCTTGCTCGTAAAGTATTGATGAGTAATCCAACCAGGCATCTACATCCAAAGGGTTAAGTTCAACTACTTTGTCATAAGCAACTTCGGCTTCGGCTAAATGGCCTAACTTGTACTCTGCATCGGCAATGGCAAACCAGTAATCGGCATTTAAAGCATCTAAATCGAGCGCTTTACGATAAAAATGTAAAGCCTCAAAATAGCGCTCTTCAAAATCAAGCGTTACGCCAATACCAAACCAGGCATCAGCCAGTTTGCTATCCATACGCACGGCTTTCTTGTAAAAAGAACGTGCCTCGTCCATCTGCTCCAGTTTTTCGTAACACTCGCCAATGGCACAATAGGTATCAGCATTGGGCTGCTCGTACTCAAAAGTCTGGCGATATACTTCAATAGCCTCGGCATATTTTTCCAGGTTAACCAGCGCATTACCTTTGTTAAAGTAGGCTGATGCAAAATTATCCTTAATTAAAATGGCGTAATCGTAAGCATCAATCGCTTTTTCAAACAAACCTAATTTGGTAAAGGCATTGCCTAAATTGTACCATGCTGCGTAACTGTATGGCTCATTGTCAATGTATTGCTGATAAAACTGGATGCTTTCCTGCTGAT